>VGEH01000030.1 GCA_016869375.1 Alphaproteobacteria bacterium
GATCCACATACGAAAACAGTGAACCAGACCGATCGTCAGATCCGCGCATCTCATCCTCCTGACAAACTAAGGAGAATGAATCACCCTTCAAACCCGATTCGCTACAGACTTCTTCAACAGCCTGCTAGCCGTTAACCGTGTTCGAGCCTAGAGGTCGGGCCAGAAGTCGCTCGGGCTCTCGCGGCTGTCGCCGCTGCTCACGAACATGCGCAGCATGGCCTGCTCGGCCAGGTTTCGGATCACCGGCGCGTCGCCGCTCTCCGGTCGCGCGCCCGATGCCGCCATCGAGAGGATCGGTTGCGCGCGGTCGCAGAAGGCGACGAGGGCGGTCATCCGGCCGGCGACATCGACCTTCGATACTGGCCGCGATGCGTCGCAGACAGCGGCGGAGCTGGTTCCCGGCGCCGGCGAGAACTGGACGACAAGCCGCACGCCCGGATTCGCCGCCTGGGCGCGGTCGAGGGTGAAGCGGACTTTCATGCCGATGCTGGTGGCACTCGCCGCTTCCGCCAGCGTGCGCGCGACATCGGCGGAGAAGGGGTTGTCCCGCACCTCGAGCAGCACCGGGCCTGCCGCCGCCGCATTCTGCAGGCTGCCGCGCGCGGTGTTCACCGTCTGCGGATACTCGTTGGTCATCGTCTGCAGCGCGCCGGCACAGCCGCCGAGCGCGAGGGAGCCGAGGAGGGCGAGAGCGGGAATGCGACGCATGGGGACTCTGGAGCCTAGTCTGTCTGGCCCGATCTTATCAGGAAGTGCCGGTTACATCACGAGCCCGCCATCGACGATGAAGGCTTGGCCGGTCGCGAAGGCCGCCTCGTCCGAGGCGAGGTAGACGGCGAGCGCCGCGATCTCCTCGGCGGTGCCGAGCCGGCCCATCGGCTGGCGCGCGATGAAGGCCTTGCGGGCGGCGACCGCGTCGGCATTGGCGTTGATGCGATCGTCGAGGGACGGGGTCTGGATCGTGCCCGGGCAGATCGCGGTGCAGCGGATGCCTTTGGCGACATAATCGGCGGCGACCGACTTGGTGAGCCCGATCACCGCGGCCTTGGACGTTCCGTAGACGAAGCGGTTGGGCACGCCTTTCACCGAGGAGGCGACCGAGGCCATGTTGATGATCGTCCCTTTGCCCTTGTCGAGCATGGCCGGCAGGAACGCCTTGATCATGCGGAACATAGAGCGGACGTTGAGGGTGATCGCCAGGTCGAAATCCGCCTCGCTCGCTTCCAGGATCGAGCCGTTATGGACCATGCCAGCGACGTTGAAGAGCACGTCGACCGCGCCGATCGACTTGGCATAAGCCTGGATTGCCGCCGGGTCGGTGGCGTCGAGCCTCTTCACCGAAACGCCCTTCAGCTTTGCAAGATCGGCGAGCTTGGATTCGTCGAGGTCGGAGGCGTGGACCGTGGCGCCTTCGCGCTGGAAAGCCTCGACCGAGCTTCGGCCCATGCCCTGGCCTGCAGCGGTGACGACACAGATCTTGCCCTGAAGGCGGCCGGCCATGGTGATGCTCCGATTGGAAAGCTTGGGTACGGGCCGCTACACTAGAAACAGCCCGCAGGCCCGCCAAGGCCCTCCATCCGAGGATGAAAGATGACCCAGCCGACGCTCACCATCCGGCTCAATGCCGCCGACACCGTCGTCGTCGCCCGCGCCGACATCCTGCCCGGGACCAGCATTCCCGGCGAGAACACCGTCGCCAAGGGCCATATCCCGGCCGGCCACAAGATCGCCACTCAGCAGGTGGCCGAGGGCGAGCCGGTCCGGCGCTACGGCCAGATCATCGGCTTTGCCAGCCGCCCGATCGCCGCCGGCGACCATGTCCATACGCACAACTGCGCCTTCCAGATGTTCGAGCGGCAGTACGAGTTCTGCGTCGAATCCAAGCCGACGCCTTATGCCACCGGCGCCGCGCAGGCGACCTTCCAGGGCATCAAGCGCAAGGACGGCCGCGTCGGCACGCGCAACTACATCGGCATCCTGACATCGGTGAACTGCTCTGCGCATGTCGCCAAGCTGGTCGCGCGCAAGGCCGAGACGCTGCTCGAGCAGTATCCGAACGTCGACGGCATCGTCGCGCTGACCCATGGCCTCGGCTGCGGCATGGCGGCCGAGGGCGACGGCATGGACGTCCTCCGCCGCACCATCGCGGGATATGCCGTACACGCGAATTTCGGCGGCATCCTGATCATCGGCCTGGGTTGCGAAGCGAACCAGATCGGCGGCCTCATGCGCGCGCATAACCTCAAGGACGACGCGTTCCTGCACACAATGACGATCCAGGAATCGGGCGGCTCGACCGCGACGATCAACAAGGCGCTGGCGGCGATCCGCGAGATGCTGCCGGTGGTCAACGACGTGAAGCGCGAGGCCGCTCCAGCGAGCCACATCACCATCGGCCTGCAATGCGGCGGTTCCGACGGCTATTCCGGCATCTCGGCCAACCCGGCGCTCGGTGCCGCGTCCGACATCCTGGTCCGCCATGGCGGCTCGGTGATGCTCTCGGAGACGCCGGAGACCTATGGCGCCGAGCATGTGCTGGTCCGCCGGGCGCAGAGCAAGGAGGTCGGGCAGAAGCTCGTCGACCTGATGCGCTGGTGGGAGGACTACACCGCGAAGAACAAGGGCTCGATGGACAACAACCCCTCGCCCGGCAACAAGGCGGGCGGGCTCACCACGATCCTCGAGAAGGCGCTGGGCGCGGCGACCAAGGGTGGCACCACCAACCTCGTCGATGTGCTGCAATACGCCGCACCGCTGAAGAACCGCGGCTTCAACTTCATGGATTCGCCGGGCTACGACCCGGTCTCGGCAACGGGGCAGGTGGCATCGGGTGCCAACATGATCTGCTTCACCACCGGCCGCGGCTCGGTCTTCGGCTGCAAGCCCGCGCCTTCGATCAAGCTCGCCACCAACTCGATGCTGTTCAAGCGCATGCCCGACGACATGGACATCAACTGCGGCACGATCATCGAAGGCTCGGAGACGGTCGAGGCCTGCGGCGAGCGCATCTTCAAGCTGATCCTCGACACCGCCTCCGGCAAGAAGACCAAGAGCGAGGAGATGGGCTTCGGCGAGGACGAGTTCCAGCCGTGGTCGATCGGCGCGGTGATGTAGAGAGCCGGACGCAAGATGACCAAGCATCCCGTGCTGCAGAACGGCCCGGTCTCCTATGCCGGGACGATGAAGAAGATCGATGAGCTGTTCGTCGCGCATAAGCTCTGGCTCGCGCCGGACAAGCTGGCGCTGGCGAAGAAGATCGGCCCCGAGATTCGCTGTGCCTTCACCAGCGGCCACGATCCGATACCGACGCTGATCCTGGACGCGCTGCCGAACCTCAAGCTTGTGGCTTGTTTCGGGGTCGGAGTCGACGGCGTCAACGTTGCGGAGCTTGCGGCGCGCGGCATCGCCGTTACCAACACGCCGGACGTGTTGACCGAGGAGGTCGCCGATTTCGGCATGGCGCTGCTGCTCGCGACGGTCCGCCAAGTCGTGAAGGGCGACCGTTATGTCCGCTCGGGTGACTGGGTGAAGAAGGGCAACATGGAGATGACCTGGTCGCTGACCGGCGGCAAGACCATGGGCATCATCGGCCTCGGGCGCATCGGCAAGGCGATCGCCAAGAGAGCCGAGGCCTTCAATCTCAAGATCGCCTACCACGGCCGCAACCGGCAGCCGGACGTTTCGTACGCCTACTACGCCGACCCGGTATCGCTTGCGAAGGAGTCGGACATCCTGATGGTGGTGACGCCGGGCGGCCCAGGGACGAAGCAACTCGTCAATGCCGCGGTGCTTGAGGCGCTGGGGCCGAACGGCATCTTCGTCAATATCGCGCGTGGCTCAGTCGTCGATCAGCAGGCGCTGGTCGCCGCGCTGAGGGATCGGAAGATTGCTGCGGCCGGCCTCGACGTGTTCGAGACGGAACCGTGCATTCCTGAAGGTCTGGTCGATATGTTGGACAACGTCGTGCTTCAGCCCCACCAAGCCTCGGCCAGCCACGAGACGCGGGGGGCCATGGGCGACCTCATGATCGCGAACGTACAGGCCTTCCTCGAGGGCAAGCCGATCCTGACGCCCGTCAAGCCGTAGCCGTCGCGCGGTCGTTTGGGCTTTAGACCGGATTGGCCGCTTCGAGCAGGGCGACGCGCGCGCCGGGTACGAGCAGGCTGCCGCCGACGGCCTTGAAGGCGGCGACGTCGCTTGCCAGCGCCAGCGCACGGATCTTCAGCAACACCGCGCCGAGCGCTGTCCTCTCCCATAGCCAGTCCGCGAGCTGGCGGCTTGATGGCTTTGCGTTAAGCGACGCGGCTTCGGTCCAGGCTGCCTTGAGATCGTCGGCGGCGAAGCGGAGCGCCTGCGCGGGGTTGAGAGCCGGGTTCGGGCTCTCGGCAAGAGCGCCCGAGAGCGCGGCGGCGGCGAGGTCTGCGGCGGTGGCGAGCGTCATGCCCGAGAGGCCGACCATGGTCCGCCCGCGTGCAGCTTCCGCCTCCCGATAGACCGGCAGGAGACGATCGAGTTCGGCGCGAAGCTCGACGCCGTCGATCGTCCCTCCGGGCCATACGAAGGGCGGGCGCCAGACCGGATCGTCGGCCGAGCGGGGCTCCTCCTCGGGGAAATCCTTGAGAATCGCAGGACCGTCGCGCCGCTCGAGGAGCGAGAGCGCCTGGCGGAGCACGCGCTCCTGGAATTCAGGCTCATCCGGAGAACCCAGCGGCCGGCCGAGCTGGAATGGGACCCACAGCGCGCGCGGCGGACGAATCTTTTCGCTGTGGAGGCGTATCAAGCTCACGACCGTCGTCGCGATCCCGTGCGACTCGATCATGTGGGCGAGCGCGCTCACGGCGCGCGTGCAGAAGGGTCACACCGGAACCAGGATTGCGGCATCGACGCGGTCCGCCTTGAGCCTGCTGGCGATCTGGGAGGCGGTATCGTTCAGCAGCTTCGGGTCGTTCGAGCCCATGAAAGTGTAGTGCGTCGGCGACACCGAACCGATCACGCCGTCCTTCGCCAATCGATCCAGGTGGCGACGCGGCAGCGCGACCTCGAGATCCTGCTGCAGGCCCGTGCGGTCGAAGTTGATGGAGACGTGGCTGATGAGCACGTCAGAGTCAGGGAGCGCGTGTGGCACTTCGCGCCAGCCTGCGTCGCTCGGATGAAACACCGGGTCGCCGCGGCGGATCAGAGCGGCAGACGAGATGATCGCAATCCTGCTCTTCGCCAGCGGCGGCGGCTCGACCCAGGGTCGCTTCTCGTAGCTCGGGCACTCGATCTCGGCCAGGCGCGCACGCGAGGCGGCGTGCAGGTCAGTCAGTCGGACCAAGAGCGGCTCCGTGAATCGATACCCGGGACAGCCTTCGCGACGACCCTAGCACCGCTCCCGGGTGTCACGCGACCTTGACCATATCCTCGTCGATGAACGCCTTGATGATCTCTTCGATGTTCGTGTCGGCCTTGAAGCCGAGTTTCTTGGCCTTGTCCCAGCCGACCGTGCCGGGCCAGGTCGCGACGATCTTCTGAATCACCGGATCCGGCACCCAGTCGATGCGGCTGACCGGCTCAGGCCCGGCGAGCTTCTCCATCGCCTTCACGATCTCGTCGATCGAATAGGTGATCGCCGGCAGCATGCACGAGCGCCACGGCCCCCAGGCCTCGGCCTGCAGCTCATGCGCATGGATGAAGGCGTCGATCGTCCGGCGCGGGGAGAGGAACGCCATCTTCACGTCGCGCGTCACCGGGCACACGGCGCGCGTGCCCTGCAGCGGATCGCGGACGATCGAGGAGGCGAAGGTGGACGCCGCCTTGTTGGGCTTGCCGGGGCGCACGAAGATCGTCGGCAGCTTCAGCGAGCGGCCGTCGATGAAGCCCTTGCGCGAGTAGTCGTTGACCAGCATCTCGCCCATCGCCTTCTGCACGCCGTAGCTGGTCTGCGGCGTCTGGGGCGTGTCGTCGCTGATCGCCTTGTTGTACTCGCCGCCATATGTCGCGAGGCTCGAGGTGAAGACGATGCGCGGCGTGTGCGGCAGCTTCCGCATCGTCTCGAGCACGGCGAGCGTGCCCTCGAGATTGACGTGGTAGCCGAGATCGAAATTCTCCTCGGCGCCGGCGCTGACCACGCCGGCGAGGTGGAAGACGCTGTCGGTCTCCTCGTCGATCAGCTTGCTCATCAGCGACTTGTCGGCGACGTCGCCGGTCGCTTTGGTGAAGCGCTTGTCGTTCGGGCCTTCCGGCTCGACCACATCGAACAGCGTCACCTTGGTGATCGCCTCGGGCTTGCCCGAGCGGCCGGTCAGCGTGACGTTGCCGGCGAGCCGGTGCGAGAGCTTCTTGCCGAGAAACCCGGCGGCGCCGGTGATGACGACCTTCATTCAGCCTCTCCTTGAGAACCAGTCGGCGATGGCGACCTTGGCCTTCGCATCCAGATGCAGCCCGAGTTTGGACCTGCGCCACAGCACATCCTCGGGCATCCTCGCCCATTCGCGTGTCACCAGATACTCAAGCTCGCGCTCGGTGAAACCATGGCCGAAGTCGTGGCCCAGGTCGGTCGCGGTCTTGGCGTCGCCGATCAGCCGCTCGACCTCGCTGCCGTAGGCGCGGGCGAGCCTGTGCGGCTCCGGCAGCCAGGGATGGCGCCGTGTGAGCTCGGCGAGGAAGGCGTCGAAATCGGCATTGGCGATGGCGCCGCCGGGAAGTGCGGCATCCTTGGTCCAGGCGCGCTCGCCGCGGCGGAGATGCGGCAGCAGCTTGTCGAGCGCGTGCTCGGCGAGCTTGCGGAAGGTGGTGATCTTGCCGCCGAAGATCGAGAGCAGCGGCGCTCCGCCGGAAGCGTCGAGATCGAGGTCGAAGGCATAGTCGCGTGTCACCTGGGAGGCGACCGCCTCGGCATCGTCATGCAGCGGCCTCACGCCCGCGTAGGACCAGATCACGTCCTCGGGCGAGACGCGCGTGCGGAAATGGCGGGTGACGACGTCGCAGAGATAGGCCGTTTCGGCGGACGAGATCGCGACTTTGGCCGGGTCACCGTCGAACGGCTCGTCGGTGGTGCCGATCAGGCTGAAGCGGTCTTCATAGGGCAGAACGAAGACGATGCGCCGGTCCTCGTTCTGCAGGATGTAGGCCTGCGGCCCGTCATGCAGCTTCGGTACGACGATGTGGCTGCCCTTGATCAGGCGTACATGCTTCGGGCTGTTAGTGCGGACGACACTGCCCAGCACTTCGTTGACCCACGGACCGGCGGCATTGACCACGGCGCGCGCCGTGACCTCGTTGGTCGCGCCGGCTTCGTCGGCGAGACGCACGCGCCAGGCGCCGCTCTCGCGTTTCGCTTCCGTACAGCGCGTCCGCGTCCTCACCTCGGCGCCGCGGTCGGCAGCGTCGCGGGCATTGGCGACGACCAGGCGCGCATCGTCGACCCAGCAATCGGCATAGACGAAGGCGCGCGAGATGGTGGAAGAGAGCGGTGCGCCGAAGGGATGCGTCTTGGTGTCGATTGCGTAGGAGCCCGGCAGCTTCTCGCGGCCGCCAAGGTGGTCGTAGAGGAAGAGGCCGAGCCGGATCATCCAGGCAGGCCTCAAATGCGGCCGGTGCGGCAGGACGAAGGACAGCGGCTTGACCAGATGTGGCGCCATCCTGAGCAGCACCTCGCGCTCGATCAGCGCCTCGCGGACCAGCCGGAACTCGTATTGCTCGAGGTAGCGGAGCCCGCCATGGATCAGCTTGGAGGAGGATGAAGAGGTGGCTGAGGCGAGGTCGCTGGCCTCGACCAGCAGCGTCCTGAGGCCACGGCCCTGGGCATCGCGGACGATGCCCGCACCGTTGATGCCGCCGCCGATGACGAGAAGGTCGTACAGAGATTGCCCCGCGAAGAACCCGCGCAGCATAATTAATCGGTCGTAGCGAAAATTCCACGCTCGGAGAGGACATGGCCGACAAGGCGATCCTGGCGATCGATCAGGGCACCACCAGCACGCGGGCGATGATCTTCGACTCGCGCGGCGGCGTGCTCGCCCGCGCGCAGGCCGAGCTGCGTCAGCACTTCCCGAACGAGGGCTGGGTCGAGCACGATCCCGAGGACATCTGGCGCGACACGCTCCAGGTCTGCAAGGAGGCCCTCGGCAAGGCCGGGTTGAAGCCGGGCGAGGTGGCCGCCATCGGCATCACCAACCAGCGCGAGACCACGATCGTCTGGGAGCGGGCGACCGGGAAGCCCATCCATCGCGCCATCGTCTGGCAGGACCGGCGGACGGCGGAGGAGTGCCGGAAGCTCGAGGCCGTGCACAGCCTCGCGGTCGCCGCCAAGACCGGCCTCGTCATCGACGCCTATTTCTCGGCCTCCAAGATTGCCTGGATCCTGGACCAGGTGCCCGGCGCCCGCGCACGAGCGGAAGCGGGCGAGCTCGCCTTCGGCACCGTCGACTGCTTCCTCCTCTGGCGCCTGACCGGCGGCAAGAGCCACCGCACGGATGCGACCAACGCCGCGCGCACGCTGATCTACGACATCAAGGCGCAACGCTGGGACGAGGAGCTGCTGAAGCTGTTCCGCGTGCCGAGGCAGATGCTGCCCGAGGTCATGGACAATGCCGCGGATTTCGGCACGACCGATATCGAGGTCTTCGGCGCCCGGGTGCCGATCGCCGGCATGGCGGGCGACCAGCAGGCGGCGACGGTCGGCCAGGTCTGCTTCGAGGCCGGCCAGATCAAGTCGACCTATGGCACCGGCTGCTTCGCCCTCCTCAACACCGGCCCGACTTTCGTCCCGTCGAAGAACCGCCTACTGACCACCATCGCTTATCGCCTGGACGGCAAGGCGACCTATGCGCTGGAAGGCAGCATCTTCGCTGCCGGCTCGACCATCCAGTGGCTGAGGGACGGCCTCAAGCTGATCAAATCCGCCGGCGAGACCGAGGCCCTGGCGCGCGGCGGTGCCGGCTCCGGCAATGTCTACCTGGTGCCGGCCTTCACCGGCCTCGGCGCGCCCTACTGGGATCCCTTCGCCCGCGGCGCGATCATGGGGCTGACGCGGGACACCGGCATCGCCGATATCGTCCGCGCCGGCCTCGAGGCGGTCTGCTACCAGACGGGCGACCTGATGGGCGCCATGGCCGACGATTTCGGCAAGGCCCCGACCACGCTCCGCGTCGATGGCGGCATGACCGTGAACGACTGGGTCATGCAGCGCCTCGCCGACCTTCTCGGCGTGCCGGTCGAGCGGCCGGAGGTGACCGAGACCACGGCGTTGGGTGCGGCCTTCCTCGCCGGCCTCAAGGTCGGCGTTTATCCGTCGTTGAAGGCGCTGAGCCAGCTCTGGGCGCGCGACCGCCGGTTCGAGCCCTCCATGCCGGAGGAGGAACGCCGTCGTCGCCGCCAGGGTTGGGTGGATGCCGTGAGGCGCGTCAGGAGCGAAGGGTGAGCAAGGCCTTCACCAAGGAGACCGATGCTGAGGACGAGGAGCTGGAAGCCGCGGAACCGCTCCCGGCCGGTCTCAAGAACTACATCACGCCGGATGGCCTCCGTCGTCTCCAGGACGAGTTCAGGACCCTGAAGCAGGTCGAGCGGCCGAAGGTGGTCGAGATCGTCTCCTGGGCCGCCGGCAATGGCGACCGCTCGGAGAATGGCGACTACCTCTACGGCAAGAAGCGGCTCCGCGAGATCGACCGGCGGCTGCGCTTCCTGACCAGGCGCCTGGAGATCGCCGAGCTGGTCGACCCGGCGCTGCAGAAGAATCGCGGCCAGGTCTTCTTCGGCGCCACCGTGACCTATGTCGATTCGCAGGACCGGGAGCGCACCATCCGCATCGTCGGGGTGGACGAGGTCCGCCACGAACAGGGCGAGGTGAGCTGGCTTTCGCCGGTCGCTCGCGCCCTGCTCAAGGCGGCCGTCGGCGACACGGTCGAGGTCCGGACCCCGGCGGGGCCGGAGCCGATCGAAGTCCTCCGGATCGACTACGGACGCGGTTAACGCTCCTGGAAGGTTTCGCGGTCTTGCGGTTTAGGTCTTGCGCAAGTGTCCCCGGTCATGTCTGCTGGCCGCGATAATACTGCGGCTGGTGGTCTGAGGCCGAAAACCCGGGCACGCCAAAGTAAAATCCGCTGCAGAACAGGGCAGTGCGCTTCCTCAGATCTGGAGTTCGAGAATGCCGACCGGTACCGTCAAGTGGTTCAACAGCACCAAGGGTTATGGCTTCATCCAACCCGATGGTGGCGGCAAGGACGTCTTCGTCCACATCTCCGCCGTCGAGCGCGCCGGACTGCGCACGCTGTCCGAAGGTCAGAAGGTCTCATTCGAGGAGCAGGCCGATCCGAAGCGCGGCAAGTCCTCGGCCGAGAATCTGAAGCCGGTCTAAGTCGTCTCAACTCCAGGCTTTATCGGCGCCGAGATTTTTCACCTCGGCGGGGGTCGACTCGGCGCCGAAGCCGCTCGGAGCTGCGAGCGCAATACCAGTAAAATCAATAATATTGCCGCATTTTCTTAAATTCCTGTATCATCAAAATTAGGAATTTGTTAACGCTGGTGGGGGGACACTGACACGGCGACGCTTCACGCCTCAAGGAGGCACCCCGTGTTCAATTCGAAGCCCAAGGGCGGAGTCGATAAGCGCGCGCAGGAAGCCGAGAAGAAGGCGCGTGAGGCGGAAGCCGAGGCCCGCAAGGTCGAAGCGATCAAGGTCTCCATCAGCCAGGCCGTCGAGGGCATGCGGGCCTTCGCGCTGGCCCCTTCGACCGACCGCTGCGAGGCGGCGGCCAAGCGGGTGACCGAGCTCCTCAAGAACCCCAAGGCCCCGAAGGAGTTCGTCGCCGAGATGCGGGCCCGCTCCGACGACCTGCTCAAGAGCTGCTTCATGAAGGCGGCGAGCGAGGCGGCGGCAGCGGCGCTCAACGCCGCGCATCACGACGACAAGGAGCTGCTGACCAAGAAGATCGGCGAGGCGAAGACGCATCTTGCCCGCGCGCTCCAGCTGAAAGCGCCGCCCGAGTTCAAGATGGCCTGCAACCGCGCGCTCGAAGCCGCGTCCATGACCGGCTTCGTCCAGCACGACGGACCGACCAAGGCAAAGCCCGCCGACTTTGCTCCGAAGCCTCCCGACCGCGCCCATGGCTCTACGCCGATGAAATTCGAGCAGCCGAAGCCGGCGGCGGGGGCGGTCCCACCGAAACCCGGCATGGCTGCGCACCGCTAGTCTTCGAGCGCCGCCGCCAGTTTCTTTGGCGCCGTCATGCGGTAGCTGCGGCGGATCAGGAGGTCGACTTCCTTCCAGTCCGGCCGTCTGTCGAGGCGCATGCCCACCCAGCCCTTGTGGCCGACATAGGGCGGCACGAAGAAGCGCTCGTCATCGGATCCCACCAGCACCTCCTGGCTTCCCTTTGGCGCCTTGAACCAGACGGAGACGCGCCCATCGCCGCGCTTCTCCATGGCGAAGATCTTGTCCTTCACCCGCCAGGTCGGATCGCCCCAGGCCTCCTTCTCGGTGGCTTCGGGAAGGGCGAGACAGGTGCGTCGCAGTCTTTCCGTCGAGGATGCTGCCATGCAGCATTCTATCGTCTTGAGCATCGGTTGACTTTCATCGTCGCGCCGCTCACGTTGGCTTGTCCGTCGATCCCCCGGGGAGAGACCGGTCGCAAGACCGGCGCCGAAGGAGCAACCGCCCCGGAAACTCTCAGGCACCCGGACCCGGGGGAGAGGACACTCTGGAGAGCAGGCGGCAACGCCTCACCGACGAGGTAAGCCCGAATATCGGGTGAATCTTTCAGGTCTCATGACAGAGGGGGCGGCTCCGCACGGAAACCGTGCGGCGGCCGCATGAAACCCTGTCGGAGGAACCTGACGTGGCCGATACCGGCTCGCTCAAGACGACACCGCTCAACGCCCTTCACCGCTCGCTCGGCGCCAAGATGGTGCCCTTCGCCGGCTACGACATGCCCGTCCAGTACCCGATGGGCATCATGGCCGAGCATCTTCACACCCGCGCCCAGGCCGGGCTCTTCGACGTCAGCCACATGGGTCAGGTGCGTATCGCCGGCAAGGACGCGGCGAAGCAGCTGGAGACGCTGGTTCCCGGCGACTACCAGGCGCTCGCCCTCGGCCGCACCAAGTACTCGCTCCTGCTCAACGACAAGGCCGGCATCCTCGACGATCTGATGGCGACCAATCGCGGCGACCATCTCTTCGTCGTCGTCAACGCCTCGAACAAGGAGGCCGACATCGCGCTGATGCGCGAGCGCCTGAAGGGTGTCGGCATCGAGTATCTGGAAGACCGCGCGCTGATGGCCCTCCAGGGCCCCGCCGCCAAGACGGTGATGGCGAAGCTGGCGCCCGGATCGGGCGAGATGGTGTTCCTCTCGATCCGCGAGCTGAAAATCGCCGGTATCGACGTGCTCGCCACGCGTTCCGGCTACACCGGCGAGGATGGCTGGGAGATCTCGGTCGCGAACAAGGACGCGGAAGCGCTGGCGCGCGCGCTGCTCGCCGAGCCGCAGGTGAAGCCGATCGGGCTTGGCGCCCGCGACTCCCTCCGCCTCGAAGCCGGGCTCTGCCTGCACGGCAACGACATCGGTCCGGACACCACGCCGATCGAGGCCGATCTCGCCTGGGCCGTCAGCAAGCGCCGGCGCGAGGAGGGCGGCTTCCCGGGTCACGCCATCGTCATGAAGCAGATCGAGGACGGCGTCGCCCGCAAGCGCGTCGGCATCAAGCCCGAGGACAAGGCGCCGGCACGCGGCCACACGCCGGTCGCCGACATGTCAGGCGCCACGATCGGCGAGATCACCTCGGGCGGCTTCGGCCCTTCGGTCGGCGGTCCGGTCGCCATGGGCTATGTCGCGACGGCGCATGCCGCGCCGGGCACCTCGGTCCAGACCATCGTCAGGGGCACGCCTCGGCCGGCCAAGGTCGTGAAGCTGCCCTTCGTCCAACCAAACTACCATCGGGGATGAAACGTCATGCGGTTCAGCAAGGATCATGAGTGGGTGAAGGTCGAGGGCGGCATCGCCACCGTCGGCATCACCACATACGCGCAGGAGCAGCTCGGCGATGTGGTGTTCGTTGAGCTCCCGGCCGTCGGCAAGAAGGTGAAGGCCGGCGAAGAGGCCGCCGTCGTCGAGTCCGTGAAGGCGGCGAGCGAGGTCTATGCGCCGATCTCGGGCGAGGTAACGGAGGTGAATGCGGCACTCGCCGATACGCCGGCGCTCGTCAACGAGGATGCCGAGGGCAAGGGCTGGTTCATGAAGCTCAAACTCGCGGACATGAAGGAGCTCGACGCCCTCATGGACGCTGCCGCCTACAAGACCTTCATCGAGGGCCTGCACTGATGCGCTATCTGCCGCTGACTCCCGATGATCGGCGCGAGATGCTGGGCGCGATCGGCGCCGCATCCGTGCGCGATCTCTTCAAGGACGTGCCGGCCAAGGTCTGGCAGTCGAGGCCGGTCGATCTGCCGATGCATCTGGGGGAGCTCGAGGTCGACCGTGCGCTGTCGGCGATGGCGGCGAAGAACATCGCCTCGGGCCAGGTACCGAGCTTCCTCGGCGCCGGTGCCTACAAGCACCACGTGCCGAGCTCGGTCGACCATCTGATCCAACGCGGCGAGTTCCTGACGGCCTATACGCCCTACCAGCCCGAGATCGCCCAGGGCACGCTGCAGATGCTGTTCGAGTTCCAGACGCAGGTGGCGCTGGTGACCGGCATGGATGTGGCGAATGCCTCCATGTATGACGGCTCCACCGCGACCGCCGAGGCGGTGATGATGGCCGGCCGCGTCACGCGCCGGAACCGCGCCGTGCTCTCCGGCGGCCTGCATCCGCAGTATCGCGACATCGTCGAGACCCATGGCAAGTATGGCGGCTTCAAGGTCGAGTCCCTTAACCCCGATCCCGAGGGCAAGGAAGACGCGGCCGCCAAGCTCGGCGACGACGTGTCCTGCGTCGTCGTGCAGTACCCCTCCTTCTTCGGCCATGTGCGCGACCTGAAGCCGCTGGCCGAGGCGTGTCACGCGAAGGGCGCGCTTTTGGTCGTCGTCACCACCGAGATCGTCTCGCTCGGCGCGCTGGAATCGCCGGGCGCGATGGGCGCCGACATCGTCGCCGCGGAAGGCCAGTCGATCGGCAACGGGCTCAACTATGGCGGGCCCTATGTCGGCCTCTTCGCGACGCGCGAGAAATTCGTGCGCCAGATGCCGGGGCGGCTTTCCGGCCAGACCGTCGATGGCGATGGCCGCCGCGGCTGGGTGCTGACGCTGTCCACGCGCGAGCAGCACATCCGCCGAGAGAAGGCGACGTCCAACATCTGCACCAATGCCGGCCTCTGCGCGCTCGCCTTCTGCATCCACATGACCTTGCTCGGCGAGGCAGGGCTGAAGCGGCTGGCCGCGATCAACCATGCGAAGGCGGTGCAGCTCGCCGACAAGCTCGCCGGGGTTCCCGGCGTATCGGTGGTCAACCAGAGTTTCTTCAACGAGTTCACGGTGAAGCTGCCGAAGCCGGCGGCCGGCGTCGTCGATCGCCTCGCGGCGAAGCGCATTCTCGCTGGCGTCCCGGTATCGCGCCTCGTGCCCGGCGACAAGGATCTCGCCAACCTGCTCTTGGTCGCGGCGACTGAGATCACCACCGACCAGGACATGGATGCGCTTGTCGTTGCGCTCCGGGAGGACCTCCGATGAGCGACTGGAGCAAGGCCGTCAGCGCCGGCTTCAAGCCGGACGGCACCGTCACCACCGGCAATCGCGGCCTGCAGATGGAGGAGGCGCTGTCCTTCGAGCAGGACGCGCCCGGCCGCACCGGCGTCGATCTGCCGGAGCCGCCGAAGGTCAAGGACCGGCTCGGCGGGCTCGCCCGCAAAGGCGCGATCGGATTGCCGGGGCTGTCGGAACCGCAGGTGGTCCGCCACTTCACCCGGCTTTCGCAGAAGAACTACGCGATCGATGCCGGGCTCTATCCGCTCGGCTCCTGCACGATGAAGCACAACCCGCGCCTGAACGAGAAGATGGCGCGGCTGCCGGGCTTCGGCGATCTGCATCCGCTGGCGCCGGAGTCGGCCGTACAGGGCGCGCTCGAGCTGCTTGATCAGTTGGCGCACTGGCTGAAGACGCTGACGAACATGCCGGCCGTGGCGCTGTCGCCGGCCGCGGGCGCGCATGGCGAGCTCTGCGGCATGCTCTGCATAAAGGCTGCGCTCGAGGCCAAGGGCGAGAACCGCCACCGCGTGCTCGTGCCGGAATCCGCGCATGGCACCAATCCGGCGACGGCGGCGGCGATCGGCTTCACCGTCGAGGCGGTGCCGGCCAAGGCCAACGGCAAGGTCGATGTCGAGGCCTTCAAGGCCAAGCTCGGCCCCGACGTCGCCGCGATCATGATCACCAACCCGAACACCTGCGGCATCTTCGAGACCGAGATCTCGGCGCTGGCCGACGCGGTCCATGCGATCGGCGGCTATCTCTACTGCGACGGCGCCAACTTCAACGCCATCGTCGGCCGCGTGCGGCCCGGCGATCTCGGCGTCGATGCCATGCACATCAACCTGCACAAGACCTTCTCGACGCCGCATGGCGGCGGCGGCCCGGGCTCCGGTCCGGTCGTGCTGTCGGCGGCGCTGGCGCCCTACGCGCCGCTGCCGCTCACCGTGCATGGCAAGGACGGGTTCAAGGTCATCGAGACGACGCCGGCCTCGGGCGAGGGCGCGAAGGCGCTCGGCCGCCTCAAGGTCTTCCACGGCCAGATGGGCATGTTCGTCCGCGCGCTTTCCTACATGATGAGCCATGGCGCTGACGGTCTCGCCCAGGTCGCCGAGGACGCGGTGCTGAATGCCAACTACGTGCTGGCGCGCTGTAAGGATCTGATGACGCCGGCTTTTGACGGCTACTGCATGCACGAGGCGCTGTTCGACGACCGCTTCCTCAAGGATACCGGCGTCACCACGCTCGACTTCGCCAAGGCGCTGATCGACGCCGGCTACCACCCGATGACGGTCTATTTCCCGCTCATCGTGCATGGCGCCATGCTGGTCGAGCCGACCGAGACCGAGAGCAAGGACGCGCTCGACGCCTTCATCGCGACGCTCCGCGCGCTCGCCGAGAAGGCCAAGGTCGACGCCCAACACTTCGCCGACGCGCCGAAGCTGACGCCGCGCCGCCGCCTGGACGAGACCGGCGCCGCTCGCAAGCCGGTGCTCCGCTGGCGGCCGGAGACGGTGCAGAGCCAAGCGGCGGAGTAGCTGTCGTCCTGTTAGCCCCCCCTTGATGGGGGAGGGTAGGGTGGGAGTGGAGTCACGGGCTCCATTGTCCCTTTGCACATTCTCTGTCACATAACCGTCAAATTGCCGGGGAGGGCTGTATGGCGACGGTCAGGCTGACGATGGCGGAGGCGCTGGTGCGCTTTCTCATCGCGCAATCCGTCGAGGTCGGCCGCAAGAAGGAGCCGCTGTTCGGCGGCGTCTTCGCCATCTTCGGCCATGGTAATGTCGCCGGCCTCGGCCATGCGCTCGAAGCCGAGAAGAAGCGGTTCCCCACCTTCCGCGCACATAACGAGCAGGCGATGGCCCTCGCCTCGGTCGCCTTCGCCAAGGCGCATGCGCGTCGGCGCATGATGGCTTGCACGACCTCGATCGGCCCCGGCGCCACCAACATGATCACTGCCGCGGCGGTGGCGCATGTGAACCGCCTGCCGGTGCTGTTCCTGCCCGGCGACATCTTCGTCAGTCGCCGGCCCGACCCGGTGCTGCAGCAGGTCGAGGATTTTTCCGATCTCACCGTCTCGGCGAATGATTGCTTCCGCCCTGTGTCGCGGCTCTTCGATCGCATCGTCCGGCCCGAGCAGCTTCTCGTTGCGCTGCCGCAGGCGATGCGCGTGCTGACCGATCCGGTCGAGTGCGGGCCGGTGACGCTGGCCCTCCCGCAGGACGTGCAGACCGAGAGCTTCGATTACCCCGAAGAGTTCTTCCGCCCGCGCACCTGGCGCATCCGCGCGCCGGGGCCCGACGCGGCGGAGCTCGCTGAGGCGGCTGCGGCGATCGCGGCGTCGAAGCGCCCGTTGATCATGGCCGGCGGCGGGGTCAAATACGCTCTCGCCGAGAAGGCGCTGGGCGATTTCGCCGAGAAGCATGGCGTGCCGGTCACCGAGACCCAGGCCGGCAAGGGCAGCCTCGCCTTCGATCACCCGATGAATGCCGGCGCCATCGGCGTCACCGGCACGGCGGCGGCGAACGATCTCGCCCGCGATGCCGATCTCGTCGTCGCCGTCGGTGCGCGCCTGAGCGACTTCGCCACCGGCAGCCGCGCGCTCTTTCCTCAGGCGAAGCTGATCCAGCTCAATGTCGGTGCCTTCGACGCCGCCAAGCATGCAGCGCTGCCGCTGGTTGCCGATGCGGAGCGCGGGCTGGCCGCGCTCGATCGCGCGCTCAGGCGCTGGAAGGCCTCGCCGAGCTGGACGACGTGTGCGCAGAAGTTGTCGCGGCAATGGCTCAAGGCGACGGCGACGATCACGGCGCCTGATGCGGAGAAGCCTACCGACGCGCAGGTGCTGGGCACCGTCGACCGCGCCGCCAAGCGCCGGAAGAGCATCATGGTCTGCGCCGCCGGCGGCCTGCCGGGAGAGCTGCACAAGCTCTGGCGAGCCGCGGACTCGACCGAATACCATCTCGAATACGGCTATTCCTGTATGGGCTATGAGATCGCCGGCGGCCTCGGCGCCAAGCTGGCGAAGCCCGAGCGCGAGGTCTATGTGCTGGTCGGCGACGGCAGTTACCTGATGATGAATTCCGAGATCGCGACCTCGGTGCAGCTCGGGCTAAAGCTCACCGTCGTCGTCCTCGACAACAAGGGTTTCGGTTGCATCGCCCGCCTGCAGAAGGCGACTGGCGGCGCGCCCTTCAACAACCTGTTCGCCTCGAAGACGCCCTGGGTCGACTTCGCTGCGCATGCGCGCGCGCTCGGCGCCGAGGCGGTCAAGATCCGCTCGATCGCCGAGCTCGAGATGGCGCTCGATCGCGCGGCGACGAAGAAGACGACGCAGGTCATCGTCATCGATACCGATCCGTGGAAGTCGACGGGCGAGGGCGGGGCGTGGTGGGATGTCGCCGTGCATGACGCGCCGCGCGACCAGACCCGCAAGGACGTGCTGAAGAACTACGAGAAGGCGCGCAAGCGCCAGAAGCTTGGAGCCTAGAGGACGACATGGCGAAGATCGGCATCAACCCGCTCACCTGGACCAATGACGACATGCCGGAGCTGGGGTCGGCGACGCCGCTCGAGACCTGCCTGACCGAGGCGAAACAGGCTGGCTATGATGGCATGGAGCTCGGCAACAAGTTTCCGCGCGATCCGGCGGTCCTGAAGCCGATCCTCGCCAAGCACGGCCTCGGACTCGCGTCCGGCTGGTACTCGGCCAGGCTGCTGGAGCGCACGCCGAAGGAAGAGATCGAGGCGGTGCAGGCGCACCTGAAGCTGCTCAAGGCCTTCAACGCGCCGGCCATGGTCTTCGCCGAGGTCACCGGCTGCGTCCATGGCGACCGCAACCGCCCGGTGACGCAGCGTCCGACGCTTTCGGGCGATCAGTGGAAGACGCTGACCACGCGCATGACCGAGATCGGCAAGTATCTCGCCGGCGAAGGCTGTCCGATCGCCTATCACCATCACATGGGCACGGTGATCGAGACCGAGGCCGAGATCGACCGCCTCGTGGCCGAGACCGGCAAGGAGGTCGGCCTCCTGCTCGATACCGGGCACCTGACCTATGCCGGCGGCGATCCCATCGCCGTGGCTAGGCGCCACGCCGCTCGCATCAATCATGTTCACTGCAAGGACATCCGCCCGAAGGTGCTCGCGCAGTCGAAGGCGAACGACTCCAGCTTCCTCGATTCCGTGCTCGCCGGCGTCTTCACCGTGCCCGGCGACGGCTCGATCGACTACCCGGCGGTGCTGAAGGAGCTGAAGCCGGCGAACTACTCAGGCTGGTTCGTGGTCGAGGCCGAGCAAGATCCCGCCAAGGCGCACCCGCTGACTTACGCCAAGAAGGGCCACGACTATCTCCGCCCGCTGACGAAGGCGCTCGGCTTCTAACGCACCATCTTGAACGGCCGCGCCGCCTCGAAGGCGGCGGATGCCCGGAGGATCAGGTCCTCGCGGAACATCGGACCGACGATGTGAAGGCCGATGGGCAGGCCGTCGACGAATCCGGCCGGGCAGCTCGCCGCCGGCTGGCGCGTCATGTTGAAAGGCCAGGTGAAGGGCGACCAGTGGAGCCAGGTCGGAAACTTCTCCTTGTCCGGCGTGACCAGGCCGGCATCGAAGGCGGTGATCGGCATGGTCGGCGTCACCAGCAGGTCGTATTTGTTGTGGAAGGCCTTCATCGTCCGTGACATGTCGAGGCGGACATCCTGCGCGTCGAGGAAGTCGACGGCCGGGATCGAGAGGCCCGACACTGCGCATTCGAGCAGCGCCGGTTCCATGAGCTTGATCTGCTCGGGTGTCATCTTGGGAAGGCGCTTGGCATTCGAGGTGCGCCAGATGATGTCGATGGCCCAGGCCGGATCGGGGAAGCCGGGATCGGCGGCCTCGACGATCGCGCCGGCGTCGCTCAGCACCTTTACCGCCTTGGCGATCTCGTCGGCGATGCGCGGATCGACGACCTTGATGTATCCAAGATTCGGGCTGAAGGCGATCTTGAGGCCCTTCACGCCCTTCTTCAGTTCAGCGACGTAGTCGATGTCCTGCGGCGGGATGGCGAAGGGATCGCGCTCGTCCGGCTCGGCGATGACGTTCAGCATCGCCGCCGTGCAGGCGACCGTGCGGCCCAGAGGCCCATGCACGGACATGTCGCCGATACCGGCGGCCGTCGGCGTCGAGACGCGGCCCCAGCTCGGCTTGATGCCGAAGGCGCCGGAGAAGGCACAGGGCATGCGGATCGAGCCGCCGCCATCGCCGCCGGTCGCGATCGGCCCGATGCCGGTCGAGACCGAGACCGCCGCACCGCCGGAGGAGCCGCCCGCGCCTTTGCCCTCGTTCCACGGGTTGCGCGTGATGCCCGAGAGCGGGCTGTCGGTCATGCCCTTCCAGCCGAACTCCGGCGTCGTCGTCTTGCCGAAGAAGACACCGCCGGCGGCGCGCAGCCGCGCGGTCATCGGCCCGTCATAATCGACTGGCTTGTCGGAGGCGGTCATGCTGCCGAAGCGGAAGGGCCAGCCGATGACCGCGTTGGTGTCCTTGATCGGGATCGGCACGCCGTCGAGCGGCCCCTTGGGCGCGCCTTTCTGCCAGCGCGCCTCGGACTCCTTCGCCATGCGGCGGCCGTGCTCCTTGTCGATCCAGCAGAAGGGATTGAGCCTCGGCTGCACCTCGTCGAGCCGCTTCATCGAGGCCTCCAGCGCCTCTACCGGCGACAGCGACTTGGCGCGGAAAGCCGCGACCATCTCGGCGACGGTCATCTTGGTCGAGTCGGCGGCAGCCATGATGTTCCCTCTCGTCAGACCGGCAGAATCTCTTTCAGCGCTTCGATCAGGCGATCGACCTCGGCGTCGTCATTGTAATGGGCGAAGCTGATGCGGATCACGCCCTCCAGCCCCAGCGCTTCGACGCAGCGCTTGGCGTAGAAATCGCCGTGGCCGACGGCGATACGCCTGGCGAAGAGCGCCTTCGCCACCTCGGTCGAGGTCTTGCCGGCGACGGTGAAGCAGATGATCGGGGCGCGGGCGCCATCCTCGCCGATCAGCCGCACGCTCTTTCGGCTCTTGAGGAAGTCGACGATGCGCTTGCCGAGCTTCGCCTCATGCGCCTCGATCAGCTTGAAGACGCGCGCATAGCGGGCGCGCGCCGAGTTCTCGCCCGAACCGAAGTGATGGCGATAGAGCAGGTCGAGATAGTCGCCGGTGCCGCCGAGGCCGGCGACCAGCTCGTAGGTGAGGCCGCCGGGGTTGAGCGTCGCCGGCGCGCTCTTGATGAAATAGTGGTTCTGCGTCTTCGCCTTCGCCGCGAGCTCGGGCTTCACCCAGAGGATGCCGATATGCGTGCCGAAGATCTTGTAGGCCGAGCAGGCATAGGCATCCACGCCGAGCGCGCGCACGTTGATCAGATGATGCGGCGCATAGCCCACGCCGTCGGCGACGGTCAGCGCGCCGACCTTCTTCGCCCGTGCGGCGATCGCCGCCATGTCGTTGACGCTGCCGACGACGTTCGAGCAATGGGTGACGCAGACGAGCTTCGTCTTCGGCGAGAGCAACCGGTCGAGATCGGCGAGGCGAAGCTCGCCGGTCGTCTTGTCGATCTGCCATTCTCTTAAGACGAGGCCGAACTCGTCGAGCTGCCGCCAGGCGCCGACATTGGCCTCGTGGTCCTGGTTGGTGACGATGATCTCGTCGCCGGGCTGGAACAGATGCCGGAGCGCCTGGGCGAGGACGTAGAAGTTCAGCGTGGTCGAGGGGCCGAGGACGATCTCCTCCGGCTCGACGCCGAGGAGATCGGCGGCAAGCCGCTTGCCGTCGGCCATGCGCCGGCGCGAGACCAGCGACGGCTCGGAATCGTAGGAGGGCTGGGCGAAGCTTTTCTCGACGAAGTCGAGGAGGCGTTTCTTCACCGCCTCGGGCACGAGGCTGCCGCCGGCATTCTCGAAGAACGCCATGCCGTCAGCGAGCTGGGGAAACTGACGGCGCACGAAAGCGACGTCGAGAGCGGGAGAGGTCATGCGGCGCCGGCTTCCTCGGGGCAGGACGGAGCGCCCTTACGCCGTCCCGCCGCGCGCCGTCAGTACGGATGCTTAGCGTGGAAGGCTTGGACGCCCTTCTCGTACAGGCGATACACCATCGGCTCGAAGTGCTCCAGCGGCAGGTAGTCGTACTTGCCGAAGCAGTTCATGTCGTAGTGCTCGCAGAACCGCATCGCCGCCTCGAAGTACGGGTGCCCGCGGAACTTCTCGCAGGCGGTCTTGTCGAACTTCGAATGGTCGCGGAAGGAGAGCTGGAAGACCTGGTGGTTCTGCACCACCCAATGCAGCTCGTCCGAGACGTAGTAGCGGAGCGCGTCGCCGGCGAGCTTGTCGTGGTTGTAGGGGTTGATGTCCTGGCAGAGGTCGTGCAGCAGCGCCGCGACGATGTATTCCTCGGTCTCGCCGTTGCGCAGCGCGCGGGTCGCGCACTGGAGAGAGTGCTCGTAGTTGTTGATCTGCCAGCCATGGTTCGGCACGTCCTTCTGCGAGCGCAGCAGGTCGATCACCGGGCGGCCAGCATTCTTCTGGATCGCCTCGCGGCCAAGCTTGGTGACGTAGTCCCAATCCTCCGCCGTGGCTTCGCGGAAGGTGGTGGCCTTGACCGTGCGGTTACCGATGATCGTGTCCATGGACCCTGAAGCTCCCCGGGAAGATTTCTTATAGGAAAGTAGCGGGTCCGCGCTGGCTTGGCTAGGCGGCGGCGTCCTCCACGGGATGGAAGCTTTCGATCCGGAGCTCCTGGAGCGTGATGTCCTCGGCGGTGCCGAGCGTGGCGATGGTCGAGAGCAGCCGCTGGGTTCCGGCGGACGTGCGGATCTCGACCGGCACCACAAGGCCGACCTGGGCGCCGTCGAGCTCGCGCGGGTCCGGCCCGGGAACCCCGGGATAGGCGCTCACCTCGGCGAGCAGCGCACGGCGGCCGGCATCGCCGTCGCGCAGCACCTCTCGCCGCGCGCGGGCGAGCACGGCACGCGTCGTCTCCTCCCAGTTCGCCAGCAGGTTACGTGCACCTTCCGGGCGGCAGAGCATGCGGAGGATGTTCGGTCTCGGCTTCTCGACCAGCGCCAGCGCCGGGAGCTGTGCGTGCCCTGCCGGCAGCAGGGCATTGACCATGCCGGCATAGGCGGTGTTCGCCATGACGATGTCCCAGCCGACATCGAAGGCGACGGCTGGATAAGGCTCGTGGCGGCGAAGGATCATGCGGACCGCGGAGATGATCTCGGCCATCTCGGGCGCGTCGAGCGCGGTCTCGCGATAGACCGGGGCGAAACCGGCGGCCAGCAGCAGGTTGTTGCGATCCCGCAACGGCACCGCGAGCACGCCGCAGAGCCGGAGCACCATGTCGCGGCTGGGCCGGGTGCGACCGGTCTCGATGAAGCTCAGGTGCCGGGCGGAGATGCCGCTTTCGAGCGCGAGGTCGAGCTGGCTCAGGCGCCGGCCCTTGCGCCAGCGCTGGATCAGGCCGCCGATGGCCGGGGCCTGGGAGATGGAGGGAGAGGTTCCTGTCATGCGCCATTGGTAGTCGCTGGCGCGCAGCGATGCCATTACCTGGCGGGTAAGCGCGGCACCGCGCCTCGTTGCCGGGGGGCGGCGGGCGGGGTATGACGACGCCCGCCATGACCCTCGACGAACCGAGCTTCGCGCGCCTCGCCGGCGAGACGCTGAAATACCTCCTCGCGACGATCGAGGATGCGCTCGCCGATCATCTCGATATCGACCTCGAGGGCGGCATCCTGACGATCCGGCTCGA
Source organism: Alphaproteobacteria bacterium (assembly GCA_016869375.1). Classification (GTDB taxonomy): domain Bacteria; phylum Pseudomonadota; class Alphaproteobacteria; order SHVZ01; family SHVZ01; genus SHVZ01. The sequence goes on from VGEH01000030.1 coordinate 23,425, forward strand.
GGCCGGCGGCATCTATGTAATCAACAAGCAGGCGCCCAACCGCCAGATCTGGCTCGCCTCGCCCGTTTCCGGCGCCTGGCACTTCGATTTTCGCGAGGGTCCGGGCAAGGCCGGCCGCTGGGTCGCGACCAAAGGTGGGGCCAAGCTCTCCGAGCTTCTCTCTCGCGAGCTCTCGGCCGCGACCGAGACAGCCTTCAGCCTCGACTAACACCGCGTGGCCGCGAACACCGATCGCCCACCGAGCCGGAACCTGGGCGCGCTTCGCCCGCTCTGGCCGTTCCTCAGGCCCTATCGTCTCCGGCTGCTCGGCGCCGCCGTCTTTCTTCTGATCGCCGCGGGAACCGTGCTCGGCCTCGGCTGGGCGCTCCGCCACTTGATCGATGACGGGCTTGCCGGCGGCAATGCGGCGCTGCTCGACCGCACCGTGATCGCGCTGCTCGGCGTCGTCGTGCTCGCCGCCTTTGCCACCTTCGGGCGGTTCTATCTCGTCACATGGATCGGCGAGCGGATCGTCGCCGATCTGCGTCGGGCCGTTTACGCGCGCGTGCTCGAGCTCAGCCCCGGCTTCTACGAGGTAACGCGGACGGCGGAGATCATAACGCGCATCACCACCGACACGACGCTGGTGCAGACCGTGGTCGGATCCTCGGCCTCGGTCACGCTGCGCAACCTGCTGATCGTCGTCGGCGCCACGGTGATGATGGCGATCACTTCGATCAAGCTCATGCTGATGGCGCTCGCCATCATCCCGCTGGTCCTGGTGCCGATCCTCGCTTTCGGCCGCCATGTGCGGCGCTTGAGCCGCGAAAGCCAGGATCGCATTGCCGATGTCGGCGCCTATGTCGACGAGAGCCTCGGCGCGATCCGAACGGTGCAGGCCTTCACGCATGAGAGCATCGACCGGCCGCGCTTCGCCCAGCGCGTCGAGGATGCCTTCGTCATCGCCATCAAGCGGACGGCGGTCAGGGCGATCCTGACCGCGATCGTGATCCTGCTGGTGTTCGGTGCCGTCGCCTTCGTGCTCTGGGTCGGCGGCCACGATATGCTGGCGGGCAAGATCTCGCCCGGCGCGCTCTCCTCCTTCATCTTCTACGCGATCCTCGCTGCTTCCTCGGCCGGCGCGATCAGCGAAGTGATCGGCGACCTGCAGCGCGCCGCCGGCGCCATGGAGCGGATCATCGAGCTGCTCAAGACCGAACCCGCGGTGACCGCGCCCGCGAACCCGGTGTCGCTGCCCGTGCCGCCGCAGGGCCGCGTCGCCTTCGAGAACGTGCGCTTCCACTACCCCTCGCGGCCCGACCGCGCCGCGCTCGAGAACCTGTCCTTCGAGGTGAAGCCGGGCGAGCGCGTGGCGCTGGTCGGCCCTTCCGGCGCCGGCAAGACCACCGTCTTCCAGCTCCTGCTCCGCTACTACGATCCGGATGGCGGCATCGTCCGCCTCGACGGCGTCGCTCTGACCGAGGCCGATCCGCAGGAGGTTCGCCGGCGCATCGGCCTCGTGCCGCAGGAGCCGGTGATCTTCTCGGCCGATGCCTGGGAGAACATCCGCTATGGGCGCCCCGAGGCGAGCGACGAGGAGGTGCGTGCCGCCGCCGTTGCCGCGCATGCCGCGGAGTTCCTCGACCGCCTGCCCGACGGCTTCAAGACCTTCCTTGGCGAGAAGGGTGTGCGTCTCTCCGGCGGCCAGCGTCAACGCCTCGCCATCGCCCGCGCCATCCTGCGCGACGCGCCGGTGCTGCTGCTCGACGAGGCGACCAGCGCGCTCGATGCCGAGAGCGAGCGCGCCGTGCAGGATGCACTCGACAAGCTGATGGCCGGCCGTACTACGCTGGTGATCGCGCATCGCCTCGCCACCGTGCAGAAGGCGAGCCGCATCATCGTCATCGACCAGGGCCGTGCCGTCGCCACCGGCACGCATGACGAGCTGGTACGCCAAGGTGGCCTCTACGCCCGGCTCGCGGCGCTCCAATTCGACCGCCCGAGATGGGATGCGGCGGCCGGTTAGAACCCTGCGACCGTCTCCGCGGCGAGCCACTCGACCACGCGCTTCAGCGCGTCCGGCGGCGCGGAGCCGGCGGCGAGGGCGTCCTTGTAGACCTTGCGCTGGCGGTCGGCGGACGTGCCGCGCTCGAGGATGCTGCGCGCATGCGCGACCTCGGCCTCGCAGCCGAAGAAGGACGCATCGGGGGCGGTGAGCTCGAGGATCTCTTCCAGCAGGTCGCGATAGGGAACGATGATGCCCTTGCCGAAATCGACCAGGCCCTCGTCGATGCCGTAGCGCTGGGCGCGCCAGCGGTTCTCGTTGATCAGCATATGCGGATAGAGGCGCCAGCGCTGGTTCGAGTGGCGCAGGCGCCAGAGCATGCGCAGCAGGCAGCGATAGAGCGCGGCGATCGCGATGCCGTCATCCAGGCTGGTGCAGACATCGGTGATGCGCATCTCCAGCGTCGGGAAGCGTGCCGACGGCCGCAGATCCCACCAGAATTTCGAGGCGTCCTCGATCAGGCCGGCGGAAACCAGGATCTGCATATGCCGCTGATACTCGCCCCAGCTGGCGAAGCCCTGGGGCAGGCCGGTGCGCGGCAGCTCGTTGAACACGCTGATGCGGTACGACTTCAGGCCCGTGTCGTCGCCGCGCCAGAAGGGCGAGGAGGTGGAGAGCGCCAGCAGGTGGGGTAGGAAGTACGCCATCTGGTTCATCAGATCGATGCGCAGATGCTCGTCCTCGATGCCGACATGCACATGCATGCCGCAGATCACCAGGCGGCGGGCGACGCCCTGGAGGTCGCGGGCGAGCTGGACGTAGCGCTCGCGGTCGGTGTGCTTGAGGTTGCCCCAGTCGGCGAAGGGATGGGTCGAGGCAGCGATCGGCGCGAGGTCGTGGTCGCCGGCCAGCTCGGCCACCGTCCGGCGGAGCTCGACCAGCTCGCGCCTTGCTTCGGCGAGGCTGGTGCATTTCCGAGTCGCGACCTCGATCTGAGATTTGAGGAACTCGGGCATCGCGCGCTCGCCGAGTCGCGCCTGTGCTGCCTGCAGCATGGCCGGCGGCGGCTCGGCGGCCAGGGCTCCGCTGGCGCGCTCGACCAGGTGGTATTCCTCTTCGATTCCTAAGGTGAAGCTCGGTTCTACGGGCATGGCGGCGACGCTAACAGAAGCCCGCCGCTAGCTGCCACCGCTCCTCCGCCGAGGCCATTAACCTTTTGTTAACCATGCCGGGCGACCCTGCGCGCCAAGAGAGGGGAAACCCCCGACCCGTGCGAATCGTGGATTGGATCGACCGCCGCATGGCCGGACGGCAGCGGGCGACGCTGAGCGTCGTCGGCTTTGTCCTGGTATTGGCTGTATTGGCCGGTGCCGCTCTGGTTGCCGTCTGGCTGCGCTATGGCGCGATCGCAGACCAGCGTATCCGCCTGGACGACGTCGCCGCGGCCCTGTCCCAGCATGCGGGCCGTACCGTCGACAGCATCGATGTCGTCCTCGGCGTGCTGGCTGAACGTATAGGCACTCTCTCGGCGGCCGGGACGCCGACGGCGGAGGATCTCCGCGATCTCCTGCGCGATCACATCGCGGGAACGCCGCATGTCCGCGGCGCTCTCTTCGTCGACGCCCGGGGTATCGGGCGCGGCGATTCCGATGCGGTGCCGCCGCGCACGCTCGATGCGTCGGATCGCGAGTACTTCCAGTATCAGCAGCAGCCGGGGCGTGGCCTCTTCATCGAGGCGCCGGTGTTCAGCCGTGTTTCCGGCCGCTGGCGGATCATCTTGAGCCGGCGGGTGCAGTCGGCGAGCGGCGAGTTCCTCGGCGTCATCGCGGCGGGCGTCGAGCCCGCGACCTTCGCCGACATCTATCGTGAGCTCGCGATAGGCAGGACGAGCACGATGTCCCTGCTTCGCAACGACGGACGCCTGATGGCGCGACATCCTCCGGCCGACCAGGGCATGGGTGAAGCGGTCGCGCTCGGCGAGGCGATGGATGACCGCCGCTTCGTCTCAGTGACGCGCACGCTCGACCGCTACCCGTTGACCGTGCTGATCTCGATGCCGATCAAGGCGGCGCTGGCGAGCTGGGAACGGCAGGTGACGGTGATCGTCGCCGCCACGATCGCCGCACTGTTGATGCTGGGTCTGATCGGCTTCGTGCTGGTCGACCAGTCGGACCGCCTCGAATCGACCGTGGCCGCGCTCGGGGCGGCACGCGACGAGGCGGTGCGGGCGAGGCTGCGCGAGGAGGATGCGGGCCGGGCCAAGTCGGCCTTCCTTGCAAATACCAGCCACGAGCTCCGGACGCCGCTCAACGCCATCCTTGGATTCTCCGAGGTGTTGCGCGACGGGCATGTCGGCGAGCTCGAGCCGAAGCAGCGTGGCTACGCCGCCAGCATCCACGATGCCGGCACGCATCTGCTCGGCCTGATCAGCGATCTGCTCGACATGGCGAAGATCGAGGCGCGCGAGCTCCAGCTGCGCGAGACGGTGCTCGATATGGCCGACATCGTCGCCGGCGGCATCAAGCTCACCGGCAACCGCGCCGCCGAGCGCGGCGTCATCGTCCTGCCGCGGGTCGAGGGCGAGTCGATCCGCATCAGGGGCGACGCGCAACGGCTCCGTCAGATCGCGCTCAACCTGCTCTCGAACGCGATCAAGTTCACCGCCGCCGGCGGGCGCGTGTGGGTCGATGCCTCGGTCGATGCCGGCGGCCGCCCGACGCTGACGGTCAGCGATACCGGCATCGGCATGACCGAGGAAGAAGTCCAGGTCGCGCTGACGCCCTTCCAGCAGGTCGAGAATCCGTTCACCCGCGAGCATGAGGGCACCGGCCTCGGGCTGCCGATCGTCAAGGCGCTGGTCGAGCTGCATGGCGGCTACCTCCAGGTGGAGAGCGAGCGCGGCGTTGGCACGCGCGTGACCGTAAGCCTGCCGGCGTCCCGCCTCGTCATGGGGCCGCTGGCCGGGCTCAAGGCGGCGGGAAGCTAGGGACGTCGTCACCGGCGGCGCTTGTCAAAGCCGCGGCCCGCCCGCACTCTCGGCCTCCCATTCACGGAGGCCGCATGTTTCAGCCCGATCTCTTGAGCGGAAAACGCATCCTTATTACCGGCGGCGGGACCGGGCTCGGCAAGAGCATGGGCAAGCGCTTCGTCGAGCTCGGTGCCGAGCTTCTGATCTGCGGCCGCCGCGAGAACGTGCTGGCGGAGACCGCCGCCGAGCTCGGCAAGATCAGCAACCGCGCGGTCAGGACGCATTCGATCGACATTCGCGATCCCGACGGTGTCGAGCGCATGATGGATTGGGCCTTCGCCGACGGGCCGGTCGACATCCTGGTCAACAACGCTGCCGGCAATTTCATCGCCAAGACCGAGACGCTGTCGCACCGCGCCGTGGATTCGGTGCTCGGCATCGTGCTGCACGGGACGACCTACTGCACGCTGGCCGCCGGCCGGCGCTGGATCGCGGCCAAGCGCAAGGGCGTGGTCCTGAGCATCCTTGCCACATATGCGTGGACAGGCTCGCCCTATGTCGTGCCGAGCGCCATGGCCAAGGCCGGCGTGCTGGCGCTGATGCAGAGCCTCGCGGTCGAGTGGGGCGGCAACGGCATCCGCACGGTGTCGATCGCGCCCGGACCCTTTCCGACCAAGGGCGCCTGGGACCGGCTGGTGCCGCCGGCGATGGCGGAGCGATGGGAGAAGGCCGGGCCGATGAAGCGCGTCGGCGAGCATATCGAGCTCGCCAACCTCGCCTCGTATCTCGTCTCGGATATGGCCGACTACATCAACGGAGACTGCATCACGATCGATGGGGGCCGCTGGCTTCAGGGCGCCTCGATGTTCCACCACCTCTCGGCGCTGACCGAGGAGCAGTGGGCGGCGATGAGACCGAAGAAGTCTTAAGCGCGCTTCCGCCGCTCGGGGAACAGCGACAGCAGCCCGTCGGCGCTGGCGGGGGCGACGCCGCGCTCGGTGACCAGGCCGGTGATGAGGCGGGCCGGGGTCACGTCGAAGCCGTAGTTGAGCACAGGCGAGCCTTCCGGCGTCACCTGCACCGTGGCGATGCGACCTTCATCGGTGCGGCCGGTGATCTTCGAGATCTCGGCGCCGTCGCGCTCCTCGATCGGCACCTCCTTGACGCCGTCGCGGATGGTCCAGTCGATCGTCGGCGAAGGCAGGCAGACATAGAAGGGCACGCCGTTGTCCCTGGCCGCGAGCGCCTTCAGGTACGTCCCGATCTTGTTGCAGACGTCGCCGTCGGCGGTGGTGCGGTCGGTGCCGACGAAACAGAGGTCGACCTTGCCGTGCTGCATCAGGTGGCCGCCGGTGTTGTCGACGATCACCGTGTGAGGGACGCCGTGATTGTTGAGCTCCCAAGCGGTCAGGCCGGCGCCCTGGTTGCGCGGCCGTGTCTCGTCGACCCAGACATGAACGGGAATGCCGGCCTCGTGCGCGAGGTAGATCGGTGCCGTCGCCGTGCCCCAGTCGACCGTGGCGAGCCAACCGGCGTTGCAGTGGGTCAGCACGTTGACCGTCTGCCCCGGCTTCTTCGCTGCCGCTCGCTTGATCAGGTCGAGGCCGTGGGTGCCGATCGAACGGTTGATCTCGACATCTTCGTCAGCGATCTCGGCGGCGCGCTTCCAGGCGACGGCGAAGCGTTCATTCGCCGCGAGCGGCGCGACCTTGCCGCGGACATCGTCGAGCGCCCAGCGCAGGTTGATAGCCGTCGGCCGCGTTGCGTGGAGCACGTCATACGCCCTGGCCAGGCTCGCATCGGACGGATCGTCGCGGAGCGCGATCGCGAGGCCATAGGCGGCGGTCGCGCCGATCAGCGGCGCGCCGCGGATCAGCATCGCGCGGATTGCATGCGCTACCTCGTCAAGCGTGCGGAGTCCGACGGTCTCGAACGCATGCGGCAGCTTGGTCTGGTCGATCACCTCGACGTTGCGGCCATCCTTGCTCGGCCAGATGGTGCGCCGGTGAATGCCGCCGACCTTCATATGCGTCTCCCGCCTTGCGAAGGCCGGGACATTAGGCGCGGCAGCGGAGCCGCGCAACCTCACGACATCCGCGAGGTCCTCTCCTCAGCGACCTCGCCGGTCATGGCGTAGGGCGCGGTATAGGCGACGACGAAACGGGGTTCGCCGGCATCGTCGGCGAAGGGCATCAGCAGCCGTTCGAGCTCGGCTACGGTCTTCATCTGCACGGGCCGGTGCAGCACGTAGAGCGGCCGGCCGAGCTCGAGGCAGCGGTCGTACTTGGCTATGAAGAAGCGGGAGACGTCGCCCGCGACCTCGCGGAGCCGGTGGCCCGTCAGGTCGCGGCCGAACATCTCGGCGGCCTTGAGGCCGTGCAGGCGATAGAGGTAGTCGCCGTCCTCTAGCCGCTCCAGGATCATGAGCGTGCCTAGCGCGCGGGGGTGGTCGAGCGGGTCGAAGTCACGCTTCGCCGGAAGGCGCGCGGGGCCGCGCCTCGCCTCCCAGTAGCGGTAGAGCTCGTGGATCAACGGATTGGCGACGGTCTCCGGCGAGACCGCGTCGGTCTCCCAATACTGAATGCCGCCCAGCTCCTGCGTAAGCTCCCTTTCCAAGACGACAGCTTCTCCTGCGCCGAATCGACGGCGAAAACCTAGCTGGTGAAGGTCTTAACGCCGGTTAACGCGAGAGGTTCACGTCTTGAAGCGGGGATCGAACCAGTCGCGGAGCGAGTCGCCGAAGAGGTTGAAGGCGAAGACCGCGAAGCTGATGGCAAGCCCGGGGAAGAGGATCATCCACGGCGCCTCGCGGTAGAAATCCGAAGCGTTGCCCGACAGCATCAGCCCCCAGGCGGGGGTCGGCTCGGTGACGCCGAGGCCGAGGAAGGAAAGCGAAGCCTCGAGCAGGATCGCCTGGGCGATATAGGCGGTCAGCATGATCAGGTAGGGCGCGGCGACGTTGGGCGACATGTGCCGGAAGATGATGCGCATGTTGCTGTAGCCGGCGGCGCGCGCCGCATCGACATAGGGCATCTCGCGCACCGAGAGCGCCGCAGCGCGGATGACGCGCTCGACCTTGGGCAGGATCGGGATGGCGATGGCGAGGATCAGGTTGAGGTCGACGCCGCCGACCACGAACTTGCCGAGCATGGCGACGACGACCAGCGCCAGCACGATCAGCGGGAAGGACAGGATCACGTCGACGAAGCCCTGGGTCACCAGGTCGATCCGGCCGCCGAAATAGGCTGAAGCGACGCCGAGCGCGGCGCCGAGCGTGCAGCCGACGAAGGAGGAGAGGAAGCCGATGGTGAGCGCGGTACGCGCCCCGTAGATGACGCGCGAGAAGATGTCGCGGCCGAAGGCATCGGTGCCGAACCAGTGCTCGAAGCTGGGCGGCGCCAGCATCGCGCCGAAATCGAGCGCGACCGGGTCGTAGGGCGCCACCCAGGGCGCGAAGATGCCGGCGCCGATCATCACCACGATGACGACGAAGGCGATGGCGCCGAGCGGCTGCGCGACGGTGAAGGCGACCACGGGATGACGCCGCTTCGGCAGCGCATAGGTGATGACGGGGGCGGTTGTCGTCATCAGTAACGGATCCGGGGATCGAGTGCGGCGTAGAGCACGTCGACCAACAAATTGACCGCGATGAAGATCGAGGCGATCAGCATCACCATGGTCTGGATCAGCGTGAAGTCGTTCCGCGACACCGCCTGGACAAACAGCTTGCCGATGCCGTTCAGATTGAAAACCTGCTCGGTGACGACGAGCCCTCCGATCAGGAAGGCGAATTCGAGGCCGATGACGGTGATCGCCGGCAGCAGAGCGTTACGCATGGCGTGGCGCGTGACCACAAGCCGCTCATAGACGCCCTTGGCGCGGGCGGTGCGGATGTAGTCCTCCTTCATCACCTCGATGATCGAGGAGCGGACCATGCGCGCGACGACAGCGGCGTAGCGGTATCCGACCGCGGCCGCCGGCCAGATCAGCTGCGAAAGGTTAGCGACCGGATCGACATAGATCGGCGTGTAGGTGATCGGCGGCAGCCAGTTGAAGAAGGAGAGCAGCGACAGGATTACCAGCATGCCGAGCCAGAACGACGGCACGGCGAGCCCGGCGATCGTGAATAGTCGGATCGCATAGTCGATCCAGGTGTCGTGGAATAGGGCAGACAGTGTGCCCATCGGTATCGCGATCAGGACGGCGATTAAGGTCGCGATGATAGCAACCTCGATCGATAGCTCGAGCCGGGCGGCGATCTCCTCCGACACCGGCCGGTCGGTCCACATCGACTTGCCGAAGTCGAAGGTAGCCATGCCGGTCATCCAGTCGACGAACTGCGCCGGCAGCGGCTTGTCGAGGCCCATGCGCTTGCGCTCGGCCTCGAGCGTCTCCGCGGTGACGGTGCCGCCGTCGCCGCGGAGCTTCACCTCGACTATGTCGCCGGGAACCACGCGCAGCAGGAAGAAGATGAGGACGGCGACGCCGAACAGCGTCGGCACCATCATCAGCGTGCGGTTGGCGAGGTAGGAGAGCATCAGCAGTGGCCCTCACCCCTCGATCGGGATGAGGGCCATGGCCCTTACTGGTTCAGCCAGACGTTGACGAGGTCCTGGCCGAGATTGTGACTCGGCGACATCTGCCAGCCCATCACGATCTTGTTGGTCGGGACGATGCGGTGCCACCACAGCAGCGGCACCTGATAGGCCTGATTCAGCATCCGGGCCTCAAACTGGCGGAGGAAGCCGAGCCGCTCGGCATCGCTCGTCGAGCGGTTCTGCTTCTCGTACAGGGAGTCGAGCTCACGGTCGATCGCGCGCGAGCGGTTCTCGGGCGCCTTGTCGAAGGAGACGTACTTGGCGAGTGCGAGGCTCGGCTCATCCATGAACAGGTTGGAGAAGTCGATCGCGACCTCGTAGTTGCCGGCGTTCAACGCGGCGAGATAGGGAGAGGTCTCCATCTGCTTGTGCTGAACCTCGACGCCGATCTGGCGCCACTGGTCGACGACATAGATGCCAGCCGGCGTGTAAGGCTGCGCGATCGTACGGTTGACCAGCTCGAACTTGAGATTCGGCACGCCCGCCTCGGCCAGCAGCTTCCTCGCCTCGGCGCGGTTGGCGGTGATGTCCTTGCCGAAGCCCGGGAACTTGACGAGATCGGCCTCCGGCGTCGCCATCGGCGAACCCGGACGCAGCAATCCGCCGACCTGGCGCAGCGTCGAGGTGCGTGAGAGGCCGACGCTGCCGCCCCAGCGGTCGAGCGCCAGCGACAGCGCGCGGCGTACGCGAACGTCGTCGAAGGGCTTCTTCTCGGTGTTGAAGGCGATCAGGATGTTGAGCGTCCAGCTCGACTCTTCGATCCGGAGCTTGTCGCCCATGCCCTGGACCAGGCGGTCGCGCTCGGCCGGAGAGACGGAGCGGAACTCGGCCATGACCTGGCCGCCTTGCAGAGCGTTCAGCATCGCCGCCGGCTGCAGGATGAAGACGCCCTTGAAGCCGTCGAGGTAGGGGCGATCAGGGAGGAAGTACTTGTCGTTCCTGGCCCCGGCGACGTGGCTGCCCTTCACGTGCTCGACGAACTTGAAGGCTCCGGTGCCCATGACCTGCTTGGCCGGGAACTGAGGATCGTCCTTGAGCTTCGCTGCCGAGTAGACGCAGTTCCACGGGCTCGCGAAGTGCTCGAGCATCGCGGGGTTCACCGCCGAGAGCTTGAAGACGACAGTGTTGGCGTCGGGTGTGTCGATGGAGGCGATGTCGGCGAAGGTGGCTCGCCGGGTGGAGACGACGCCGGTCGGCGGGTTGCGCAGCCGGTCGTATGTGGCCTTGATGTCCGCTGAGCTGAAGGGCGAACCGTCATGCCAGGTGACGTTCTGGCGGAGCTTGAAAGTGTAGGTCTTCTTGTCGTCCGAGATCGTCCAGCTCTCCGCCAGATCGCCCATCACTCCCGGATATTTGGCGAGGTCGAACTTGAGCAGCGTCGAATAGAATGGCGCGAGGAAGTGCAGCCCCGCATAGGTGTCGGTCGCCGAGCAGTCATAGGTCGGCGTCTCGGCGCTGATCGCGTAGACCAGCGTGCCGCCCTTTTTCGGTGCCTGGGCGTTGGTCGTCGCCGGCAATGCCAACGCCGCCACGAGCCCGATGAACGCAAGCTTCTTCATGACGTCCTCCCTCAGAGTCTGATGCAGGCGGCCAGATGGTTGGGTCTTACTTCGCGGAGCTCCGGCACGACGCGCCGGCAATCATCGATCGCCTTCGGACAGCGTGTATGGAACACGCAGCCTGTGGGCGGATTCAAGGGCGACGGCAGTTCACCCTTGAGTGAGCGTGGCGCGCGGCCACGCTCGATCAGCGGATCGGGCACCGGCGCGGCGTCGAGAAGAGCCTGGGTATACGGGTGCTGCGGTGCGGCATAGAGCGTGTCGCGATCGGCAAGCTCCATGATCCGGCCCAGATACATGACCGCGACGCGATGCGAGATGTGGCGCACCACCGCGAGATCATGGGCGATGAAGAGGAAAGTCAGGCCGTAGCGCCGCTGTAGGTCTTCTAAAAGATTGATGATCTGGCCCTGGATCGAGACGTCGAGGGCGGAGACCGGCTCGTCGCATACGATGAACGAAGGTTCAAGTGCGAGTGCGCGGGCGATGCCGACACGCTGGCGCTGGCCGCCGGAGAGCTCGTGCGGATAGCGCTCGGCAAAATAGGGGAAAAGGCCCACTTGGCCCAGAAGATCCTCGACCCGCTGCTTCACCCGCTTCGAATCGGGCTCGATCCGATAGACCGAAAGCGGCTCGCCGATGATCTCGCCGACCGTCATGCGCGGGTTCAGGGAGGAGAATGGATCCTGAAAGATCACCTGGATCGATCGGCGGAGCTTCTTCAGCTCCGGTCCCTCGGCGCTGCCGAGATCCTTGCCGTCATAACGGATCGTGCCGGCGGTCGGATCGTCGAGGCGGAGAACGACGCGGCCGATCGTGGTCTTGCCGCAGCCGGACTCGCCGACCAGGCCCAGCGTCTCGCCGCGCGCGATCGAGAAGCTGATGTCGTTGACCGCCTTGACCGTCTTCGCGTCGCCGCCGAACAGCCCGCCCGAGATCTTGAAGTGCTTCGCCAGATGCTCGACGGTGAGCAGTGTAGACTGCGCCGAGGGCGTCGCCAGGGACTGATCGGCCGCGGCGCCCATGGCTTGCGCCGCCAGCGGCATCTCTCGCGCGCGATGACAGGCGGACAGGTGATCTCCCTCGACCGGGTGCAGCGGCGGCTCGGTCGCGCAGACCTCGATGCGATAGGGACAGCGCTCGGCGAATCGGCAGCCCGTCGGCGGCTTGAGCAGGTTCGGCGGCAGGCCCTCGATAGTCTCGAGCTTGGCGCCGCGCGGCCGGTCGAGCCGCGGCACCGAGCGCATCAGGCCGATCGCATAGGGATGGCGCGGTTTGAGGAACACCTCGTCGGCGGTACCCTGCTCGACGATGCGTGCGGCATACATGACGTTCACGCGGTCGGCGTAGCGGGCGACGATGCCGAGGTTGTGCGTGATGATGACGAGCGAGATGCCGAGCCGGCGGACCAGATCCTTCATCAGCTCAAGGATCTGCGCCTGGATGGTGACGTCGAGCGCGGTGGTCGGCTCGTCGGCGATGATGAGCTTCGGATTGCAGGCAAGGCCGATCGCGATCATCACGCGCTGGCGCATGCCGCCGGAGAGCTGATGCGGATACTGATCGAGCCGGCGCTCCGGATCGGTGATGCCGACCATGGTCATCAGCTCGACCGCACGGGCGCGCGCCTGGATCTCGTCCATGCCGAGATGGATGGTCAGCGGCTCCATGATCTGCAGCCCGATCGAGAGGACCGGGTTCAGCGAGGTCATCGGCTCCTGGAAGATCATCGAGATGTCGCGGCCGCGGATGGCGCGCATCTCCT
>VGEH01000031.1 GCA_016869375.1 Alphaproteobacteria bacterium
CTTGGCGACGACGATGCCGGCGTTGTTGACCAGGATGTCGATGCCGACCATCGCATCGGCGACCTGATCGACCGCCCTGCCGACGCTTGCCTCGTCGGTGACGTCGAGCTCGACCATCAGCGCCTCGCCGCCATCGGCGCGGATTTCCTCGGCCAGCGACACCAGCTTGTCCATGCGCCGCGCGCCGATCGCGACCCGGGCGCCGCATCGGGCGAGCAGCTTGGCGAAGTGTCGGCCGAGACCGGACGAGGCGCCGGTTACCAGCGCCGTCTTGCCTCTGAGATCGGGAGTCATCGCAGCCTCCTCACGCCGGCGGATCGAAGGCGAAGGGAATCTCGACGCGGTCGGTCGAGAGCTCCTGGCCGTCGAGGAAGCGCGTCATCTCGTCCTCGCAGGCCGAGCGCTCGCCGGACCAGGAGCCGGTGTCATGCGACGCATTGCCGATCACGAGCTTCCGTCCATGATTGAATCCCGGCAGCAGCTCATCGGCGTTCGAGACCGGCGTGCGGCCGTCGAGCGTGCCGACATGCATCAGGGTCGGCACCTCGCTGACCAGCGAGCCGCGGAAGCCCTCGCCTAGGTCGGGCAGGCCGAGCCCGTCGCCGATATCGGGGAACGGCAGGTTGATCGCATCGCCGAGCAAGGCGCTCGGCGCTTCGCTCCGGATTCGCGCCAGCCTTTCCGGCGAAGCACCCGAGGCGACATCCATGACGACGGACATGAGGCTGAAGACCGGCCGGCGCCGCCGCGAAAGCGCGGTCTCACCGAGCCAGCGATACTCCCCCCTGGTCATTGCCAGGATGTTTCCGGGCAGCGCCTTGAGCGCCGGGGTCGCCCCCAGCGTATCCGCAACAGCCATCTGCAGGTCCCAGTAACCGATGGTGACGGTCTCCTCGCCGCCGCGGCGCTTGTCCTTGACCGCGACCCGCTTCGGCGCGCGGCGCAGCTCGTTCAGCAGATCGCTCAATGCGGATACGAGGCTCGGCAGAACCGGCTTCCAGCGCGGATCGAGTGCCAGCGTGCGGTCGAGCTCGGCCAGCGCCTTGTCGACATTGCTTGGCAGCTTGAAGGTATGGTCCGGTCCCTCCGAACCGCCGGCGATGGCGCGATCGATCGCCGCGCCGTGGCGGCGGATCACCGAGAAGCAGAGATGCGAGCCATAGCTGTAGCCGACCGGACTCATCCGCTCGTAGCGAAGCGCTCGGCGGAGATCGTTCACGTCGTCGGCGCTCTCGGCCGTGGTGTAGCCGTCAGGATCGATGCCGCGCTCGCGCCAGAAGCCGAGTGCCTTCCTCGCAAGATCGCAGCTCGCCTCGACATAGGCCGCGCGCGTGCCCGGCTGGTCGAGCGGCAGGGCGTAGAAGAATGGCGGCGAAAGCTCCGGCCGCGACTGGCCGACGCCACGCTGATCGAAGAGGATCACGTCGCGCTCCTCGGCCCAGCGCCGCCAGCGAGACAGCCGCCCCATCGATCCCGCGATGCCCGAGGATCCCGGGCCGCCGGCAAGCCAGATCACCGGCGGCTTCGGCTTCGCGCTCGCCGTCTTCAGGCGGACGAAGGCGATCTCGATCGTGCGGCTGCCTGCCTTGCCGCGCAGCTCGGGCACACCGAGATGGCCCCATTCGGCGGCGACGCGGCTGCCGTCGGTGCCGTGCAGGACATGCGGAAAGATCGTCGGCTCCTCGGTCACTCATGCCTCTCGCCGAGCGCTTTGGCCTGCTCGCGCAGCTGGAATTTCTGGATCTTGCCGGTCGAGGTCTTCGGCAGCGCGCCGAACATCACCGTGCGCGGCACCTTGTATCGTGCCATGCGCTCGCGGCAGAAGGCGATGACCTCCGCCTCGGTCGTCGGTGCCGCGCCCGGCTTCAGCGTGATGAAGGCGCAGGGGCTCTCGCCCCATTTCGCATCCGGCCGCGCGACCACGGCCGCCTCCATTACCTGCGGGTGGCGATAGAGAACCTCCTCGACCTCGAGCGAGGAGATGTTCTCGCCGCCCGAGATGATGATGTCCTTGGCGCGGTCCTTGATCTCGACGTAGCCGTCCGGGTGCTTCACGCCGAGATCGCCGGTGTGGAACCAGCCGCCGCGGAAGGCCTCGTCGCTGGCCGCGCGATTCCTGAGGTAGCCCTTCATCACCGTGTTGCCGCGCAGAACCAGCTCACCGATCGTCGTGCCGTCGGCCGGCACCGGCGTCATCGTTGCCGGATCGACGACGTCCTGGCCTGCCATGGTCAACAGGTTGACGCCCTGGCGGGCCATCATCGTCGCCTGCGCGTCCGCATCGAACCCGTCCCAGTCTTCCTGCCAGGCGCAAAGCGTCGAGGGGCCGTAGACCTCGGTCAGGCCATAGAGGTGGGTGACGTGAAAGCCCATCTGCGACATCGCCGCGATCACCGCCGAGGGCGGCGCGGCGCCGCCGGTCGCGACCTCGACCAAGTGCTTGAAGCGACGCTTCACCGTATCGGGTGCGTGGATCAACATGGTGAGCACGATCGGGGCGCCGCAAAGATGGGTGACACCATGCTCGGCGATCGCCGGGAAGATCAGCGCCGGGTCGACACGCCTCAGGCACACATGCGTGCCGCCGACCGCCGTCACCGCCCAGGTGTAGCACCAGCCGTTGCAGTGGAACATCGGCAGGGTCCAGAGATAGACCGTCTCCGGACCGAGGCCGAAGGTGATGGCGTTGCCGATGGCGTTGAGAAAGGCGCCGCGGTGATGGACGACGACGCCCTTCGGATTGCCTGTGGTGCCCGAGGTGTAGTTGAGACCGATCGCCTGCCACTCGTCCTCAGGCCAGCTCCAGGCGAAGTCCGGATCGCCGGAGGCGAGGAACGCCTCGTAGGTCATCTCGCCGATGCCGCCGCTCGCCGGCCCCAGCGGGTCGGCGATGTCGATCACCAGGGGCCTCGGTTCGAGCCCCTCCAGCGCGCCGCGCGCCGCCTCGGCGCAGTCGCGGTCGACCAGGAAAACCTTGGCGCCGGAGTGCCGGAGGATGAATCCCACGGTCGCGGCATCCAGCCGCGCGTTGATCGCGTTCAGCACCGCGCCGAGCATCGGCACGCCGTAATGCGCCTCCAGCAGCGCCGGGATGTTCGGCGCCAGGACCGAAACCGTATCGCCGGGGCCGATGCCGCACCGGCTGAGCGCGCTGGCGAGGCGGCGGCAGCGCCGGTCGAGCTCGCGGTAGCTTGTCCGCGCCGCGCCATGGACGACCGCGACCTTGTCCGGCCATACCGCCGCCGCCCGCTCGAGAAAGCCGAGCGGCGTCAGCGCCATGTGGTTCGCGGCCACCCGGTCGAGGCCCTGGTCGTAGATCGAGGTCATCCCCACATGCTCGGGGAGGGTCCCGGCGGCGGTCAAGCGATGGTGCGAGACGGCGGCATGGCGGGACGCTAGGCTTACGACCATGCGCTTCGACATCTTCTCCGACATCGTCTGTCCCTGGTGCTACATCGGCAAGCGGCGCTTCGCCCGCGCGCTCGGCCAGCGCCCGGACATCAACGCCGAGGTCGCGTGGCGCGCCTTCCAGCTCAACCCGGACCTGCCACGCGAAGGCATGGACCGCGCCGAATACGTAGCGATGAAGTTCGGCAGCGGCCGACGCGCCGAGGAGATCTACCAGCGCGTCACCGAGGCCGGCGTCGCCGAGGGCATCGACTTCCGCTTCGACCTGATCAAGCGAACGCCCAACACCACCGACGCGCACCGCCTCATGCTCTATGCCGCCGGCGGCGGCGCCCAGGAACAGGTGCTCAACCGGCTGTTCGTCGGCTACTTCACCGAAGGCGCCGACATCGGCGACCACGACACCCTCGCCTCGCTCGCCGGCGAAGCCGGGCTCGAGGTCGAGCCGACCCGGCGCTTCCTCGCCGGCGACCAGGGGCGCGAGCTCGTCATGCAGGACCTGTCGCTGGCCTACAAGATGGGCATCACCGGCGTTCCCTGCTTTATTCTCGACGGCCGCTACGCCCTGCCCGGCGCGCATGAACCCGAGGCCTTCCAGCCGATGTTCGACCTGGCGCTGCAGGAGGCGGAGCCGGCCGCCTAGTCTCAGGACCCGATTCTGCGCTCAATGGTCGGTCCTGAGACCGCCTCCCCGCCCTATTCCTGCGATCAAGTGCCGCAAGGGCAAGCCGGTTGAAGCGAATGATGCCCGACCATATGATCCGGGCGTCAGCGGGAAGCGGAATTGGCTAACTTCGACGTATTTCGCCGTCGCGGCTTCGACATCTTCGAGGCGGATGACCGTTCCGCGCTCGACGCGCTTCGTCAGGACATCTTCGCGCAGGCGAAGAGCATTGTCGGCGGAGACGGGAACGATCCCGAGTCCTTCTTCGACAACTTCCACAAGCGCGGGCTGCAGGGAGGCGAGCTGAACGCCTTCCGGATGAAGCTCATATCGAGCTGCAACGAGGCGCTCAACGTCAACAGCGCGGTGTTCAAGTCCTTCGAGAAGACGCTGAGCGCGATGGTCGGTACGGACGTCGCGGCGCAGAGGGGCGTCAACATCGTCGTGCAGCAGCCGGGCGACGTCGACCAGGTGATGACGCACCGCGACGCGCCCGCAAACTCGCATTTCGAGGTCATCGCCTGGGTGCCGCTTGTCGATGTCTACGGCACCAAGAGCATGTTCATCTCGGATCTGGACGGAACGTCGAAGGCCGTCCTGGCGCTCAAGGCCGGCGGTACCTACGACGATTACTGCAAGACGGTCGAAGCGAGCTCAATCGACCTCGAGGTTCCCTTCGGCAGCGCCTGCCTTTTCGCCGCCGGCGTCGCCCACGGCGCCAAGACCAACGTCACGGACGAGACGCGCTGGGCGCTCAATATCCGCTACAAGAACCTGTTCTCGCCCTATGGCGACAAGGGGCTTCTCGAGTTCTTCGACATCCTGAAAGTCTCGCCGCTGTCCTCAGTCGCCTTCGAGTTCGAGAAGCGTGAGTACTCGTAAGAAGACCTTCTATTCCTGCCTCGACGTCGCGTCGATCAAGGAAGTGCCGCAGCCGCTTCAGCACCTCGCCAATGGCAGGATGGCCGAGCAGGCCGGCGGCCAGATCGTCTTCTACCTGACCGAGGACGGCTATACGCGCGGTACGCACGAGATGGTTCTTGCCCGCCTCCAGCGGTCGTCGAACATCGATGGCGTCATCTTTTTCCGCCTGACCCAGTTCGCCAGCGGCGGAGGGATCCAGGCGAGCGTGATGCGCCATCTGGTCGAACAAGGCTACGAGCTGCACTTCGCGCGCGAGCGGCTCACGATCCGGACCATCGAGCAGGTCGAGGACGCCTGCCGCAAGCTGCGGATCCACGGTTGGACCGAGCGTCGCGGGCGCATGCGGCTGGAATCTCGCGCGGTCGCGGACGCTTCTAACTCCCCGGAAAGTACCAGGATCGATAGCGCCTGAGATGCGAGAGTGCCATCGGCTGCCGCACGCGTGCCGAGCTGCCGACCTGCGGGTGCCGGATGCCGCCGAAAAGGGCGAAGTAGCGCTCGAGCAGATCCTGATCGGCCGGATCCTTGCCCCAGCGCCCCTCGATCAGGTCGATCATCTCCTTGGCCGCCTCGAGAATCTCCTCGGGCGTGTTGTCGACATAGGTGTAGCCGTTACGCGCGAGGCCACCGTCGGTGAAGACCTCGGCAACCGGATCGGCGGCGTCACGAAAATGCCCGAGATACTCGTCGATCGGTACCGGCTCGCCCGTCGCCGTTCGCACCAGGCGCTTCGGCACGTGGAGCGCCTGCTTTCCGGGCGGGCAATGCCCGATGGAGACGCTGTTCACGAACAGGCACGGTCGATCGAAAAGCTTACCGCAGTCGGAGATTCCGGCCGGCGTCCCCATCACGAAGCGGCAATGCGCGACCAGGAAGATGTCCATGAAGTCTTCGCGTGCCGTCATCGCGTAGTCGATGCCCCGCGGGTGCGCCATGTCCAGCGGCTGCTCCGCGCCTGCGCCGATCCGCACCACCGTGCCGCCCTGATCGACGATGTGCCGCATCGCCAGCCGATAGCTGTTGATGTCGGCGTTGCGGAAAGGCGTGTAGGTGTCGGTCAGGCCCGAGAAGAGCCTTTTCGACCACCCGAGATCGCGTGCAAAGGCGCAGACGAACCAGTCTTTGTCCGGATCGACGCCCAGCCGGCGGAGCCCGGCACGTCCCCGTTCCATCTCCTCCGGCGTGAACGACAAGACGCCGTGACTCGCCGGATGCGCGTAGTTCTCGTACAGATTCTTCCAGATCAGACTCTCGGTCGTCCGCAGCCCCGGCAGCAGCGCCTCCTGCATCGAATAGTAGAGATGGTCGTCGACGAGGAGAGGGAGCTGCCGGCGCCACATCGCGATGAGCGTGCGGTTGGCCGGCCGCGTTCCGGACAGGAAAACGACCAGCAGGTCATCCGGGATCTGGCCGAGCTGCACGCGCCGCATGAACATGTCGGGCTCGGTCGCGATCATCATCGACGGATGATAGAGCAGCGCAAACTTGACGCGGCGCTTGCCGAGCCGCGCCAGGGTCCGGTCGAGATCCTGACGGTTGCGCCCGTCCTTCGGCACGAGCGAAGCGGACAGCGCGAACAACGCGACCGCCTCGATATCGCGGCCCGAACGTTCCGCTTCCAACCCTCGTTGCCGCACCGGCTCCGCCCGGTCCGGACCGACATCGAGATCGCCGAGGTCGAGCTCGATGTCGGCGCCGTAGCACATGGTGTAGGTCTTGACGAAGCTCACCTCACGGAAGCACGCGCGAGCCTCCTCGATCCGCCGCAGGGCCTGTAGCGCAAGTCCCCGGTCGAAGGTGAGATCGGGATCGGGCTCCGCGCACGCGGCCGCGCGCGCGTAGCAGAGGACCGCGCGTGAATTATCGCCGGACGATCGTGCGACAAGACCCAGCTGATGCCACGCCATCGAGGTCGCGGGCTGATGAGCGAGCGCCACGAGGAGATCGTGGCTGGCACCGGCGACATCGCCGATGATCCGACGCATGCGCCCGCGCTCGCAACGCTCCATCGGGTCGGCGTCGACGGCGGCGTCGGCATCCATCCGGGCAACCAGAGCGATCGCGTCGTCAGGACGATCCTCGTCGAGATACAGCGCGAAGAGGCGCGACAGTAGCGATGCCGAGCGCTCGCCGAGGGCGACCGCGCGCTCGATCGCGGCGATGGCGCCAGCCGCCTGCAGCAGATGCTGAAGCGCATGCGAGAGATCGACGTGGAATTCCGGTCTCGAACCGTCGGCATCGATCGCCTTGGCGATCTGATCCGCCGCGACCTGGTGCCGGCCCTGCTGAAAGGCAATGACGCCGAGAGCATGGAAGGCGATCGCCTTGAGAGTGGGCGTCTCGGCCACGATCCGGCGGTAGATCGCTTCTGCCGCCGCCAGCCGCCCCGTCTGGTGATACGTCCTGGCGACCTGCAGCAGATTCGATTGAGTCAACGGCCTGCCCTGACCAGCGCTGTCGGGAGCGAACAATCCGCGATTCGCGCCGGCCCGGTCAATGCCGGCGCTGCGCCTAGGTGCCGACCTTGGCGAGCACGTCGGCTTTCAGGAAGCGCTCGACGAACAGCATGAAGCCGACAGACGGGATCAGCAGGATCAGCGCGGTGATCGCCGCGATCTGGTAGTTGCCGGCGATCGACGCCGTGAACATCAGCAACGGCAGCGTCGTCACGTCGGGCACGCCGACGAAGAAGGTGCCGGTGAACTCGTCGAGCGACTCGAGGAAGACGAAGATCGCCGAGGCGACGATGCCGGGTGCCGCCAGCGGCAGGGTCACGGTGAAGAAGGTCCTGAGCGCGCCGGCGCCGATGTTAAGGGCAGCGAGCTCGAGGTCGCGATCGACCGCGGCGAAGGCGGCGGAGGCGATCCACACCGCGAAGACGAGCCCGTGCACGGCATGGACGAGGACGACGCCGGCGATCGTGCCGTTGAGGCCGAAGCCGTAGAAGATGCGCGCGACATTGATATAGACGGCGACCGACGGGAAGGCCTGCGGCAGCAGGAAGGCCAGCATGATCAGCCCGCGGAGAGGCAGGCTGAGTCGCGCCAGCGCATAACCGGCCGGCACCGCCAGCGCCAGACTGACGACGACGGTGAGCAGCGCGATCACCACCGAATTGCCGAGCGAAAGCAGCGCATCCGAGCTCGGCTTGAACACCTGGTGCCAGAATTTGAGGCCGTAGGTGACCGGCAGCTTATGCGGGAAGTACCACTGCTCGGCCGCGGCCCAGAGGGCGAGGTTGGCGAGCGGCCCGAAGATCGCGAAGGCGATCAGGCCGAGGATGATCGCGCGCGGGAGCCAGGCGAGCGCCGTCACGGCCGCCCGCCCTGCTGGATGCCGCGCCGGAGATAGATCCAGGCGACCGCGCCGGTCATCAGGTAGGAGAGAACGCCCAGCGCATTCGCCGTGCCGTAATCGCCATAGGCGTTGATGCGGAAGGCCATGTCGACCGTCATCATGGTCGGCGACTCGCCCGAGATCATGATCGGCACGCTCAACACCGACATCATGGTGACGAAGGAGAGGATCAGCGCCACCACCAGCGTCGGCAGCACCTGCGGCGTGACGATCTCGACCAGGATGCGGAGCCGGCCGGCGCCGAGATTGCGCGCCGCCTCGATGGTCGAGCGGTCGAGCGAGGCCATGGCGCCGGCGACCAGCAATGCCACGAAGGGCGTCTGCTTCCAGACAAAGGTGATGACGATGCCGCGCCAGTCGAGCAGGCTCGTGGTCTGGATCGGCTCGAGGATGCCGAGCGAGACCAGCGAGTTGTTCATCAGGCCGTTCTTGGCGATGAAGGTGCGCATGCATTGCGCCGCGACCACGAACGGAATGAACAGCGGCCAGCGATAGAGCCATTTTAGGATCGCGACCGCGCGCGGATTCTCGCCGAGCGTCAGGTAGCCGCCGATGGCGATCGCGAGCGCGCCGCAGAGCAGCGTCGAGACGCCGACGATGACCAGCGTGAAGCCGATATCGACCGAGTAGAGCTCGAAGGCGCGATGGAAGTTGCCGAGCGTGACCACGCCTTCCTTGGTGGTGAAGGCGGTGGCGACCGAGAATCCGAGCGGATAGACGAAGAGCGCGCCGACGGCGAAAAGCGCCGGCGCGACGAGCAGCAGGCCGATGAGGCGAGGATTCGCCAATCAGCCCGCCACGCTACCCTCCCCCGCTGAGGGGGGAGGGTTACGAGGCTGAGTTGTCACCTAGGCGAAACGGCTCAGTTCACGACCTTCTTCTCATAGGCCTCGAGGATATCGTCGAAGTACTGCTTGATCGGGAAGGACTTGCCCTTGGAGGCGAGCTCCTGCGGCGTCACGTCGACGAACAGCTTGTTCCAGGTGGCGTCGTCGAGCTGGCTCTTGACGTGCTGCGCATCGATGCCGGGGTACCAGTTGAACCTCTTGACGATGCCGTCGGCCTGCACCGCCGGGCTGGTCGCGACCTCGATGAACTTCTTCGCCGCTTCCATGTTCGCGGCCTTGGCCGGGATCACGTAGTACATCGGCTGGCCGGGCATGCCGGGGCCGATCAGCGACAGCTTCATGGTGGGCGGCAGCTTTCCGTCTGCCATCCAGGTGTAGAACATGTCGACCCAGACCGGGCCCATGGCGATCTCGCCGCGGTTCAGCATGTCGAGCGTGCCGGCATTGCCGGGGGTGATCGTCGCCACCTTGTTGAAGTCCTTGAGCTCGGCGAGCGCCGCGTTCCAGGCATCCTTCTCGGCTGCGTCATACGGACCGTTGGCGAGCTTGTTCGGGTCCTTCGAATGCGCATAGACCCAGCCGACGACGAAGCTGACGCCGGACATGCCGCCCTTGATGCCGTTGTAGCCGAACTGCTTCGGGTTGGCCTTCGCCCAGGCTTCGAGCTCCTTGTAGGTCTTCGGCGGGTTCTTCACGAGCGCCGGGTTGTAGGCGATCGCGGTCTGGCTGTTGAACATCGGGATGACGTAGCCCTCGACCTTGGCGCCGAGCGCCATCTTCGAGTTGTCCGAGGTCACCAACTTCCCGGACGCGACGTCCTTGGTGTAGGGCGCGAGCAGGCCGGCCGTCACGAGGTCGCCCGCCATCTTCTGATGGATCACGGCCACGTCGACATCCCAGGTCGCGCGGTCCTTCTGGGCGATGATCTTCTCGGCGATCTTCTGCGAGCCGGCATCGCCGGGACCGGTGCCGACCGAGCTGATCGTCACGTTCGGATTCGACTTCTGGAAGATCGGGCCGAGATAGTCCTTCACATAGTCGACCATGTTCTGGTCGCCGGCGGTGATCACGTTGAGCGTGACCCTCTGCGCGCTGGCGCTTGCCGGTGCGAGAGCGAGAGCCAGAGCGGCGGCCGTCGCGAGCTTGAAGACTGGTTTCATCAAGGTCCTCCTTCGGTGAACGGGATCTAGGCGGCGAACAGGTGAAGCGACGACAATGGAAGGCCGATGCCCACCGGCTCGCCGACGTTGAGCCGGCGCGGATCGTCGACCATGAAGTGCTGGCTGCCGACGGCGACGCCGTAGCGCCAATGGCCGCCGGGATAAGAGGCCTGGGCGATGCGGCCGCGCAGCACGAGCCTGTCGGCGTCATCCGCATCGGCGGCACCGAGGCTCGCGGCCTCGCCGCGAAAATGCGCGATGACCTGGGCACCAGCGAGACCCGAGATGCTGCCCACCGGCACGCGGATCTCGTTCGAGAGGTCGCCGGCCCCGAGCACGATGCCGTCGCCCTCGCGCCGCGCGGCCAGGCGCACGACATTGCCCGCGCCCATGAATGACGCGACGAAGGCCGAGGCCGGCCGGTTGTAGACCTCTTCCGGCGATCCCACCTGGGCGATCTCGCCGGCATCGAGGATGACGATGCGATCGGCCATCACCATCGCTTCCTCGCGGTCATGGGTCACATGGATCGCGGTGATGCCGAGCTTGTTCTGCAGCGCCTTGATCTCGTGCCGCACATCCTCACGGATGCGCGCGTCGAGATTCGACAGCGGCTCGTCGAGCAGCAGGATGCGCGGGTCGATGGCGAGCGCGCGGCCGAGGGCGACGCGCTGGCGCTGGCCGCCCGAGAGCTGCGTCACCATGCGATCGCCGAGGCCGTCGAGCTTGAGCATCGCCAGCATCTGGCCGACGCGCTCGGCGATGCGCGGCTTGTCCCAGCCGCGGAGCTTGAGGCCGTAGCCGATGTTGCCGGCCGCTGTCATGTGCGGCCACAGCGCATAGGACTGGAACACCATCGCCATGTCGCGCCTGTCCGGCGGCAGGCGGGAGATGTCCCGCCCATCGACCGAGATGCGGCCGGAGGCGATCGGGACGAAGCCTGAGATGGCGCGGAGCAGCGTGGTCTTGCCGCAGCCGGAAGAGCCCAGAAGAGCGACGAACTCGCCCGGCTTCACGGCTAGCGAAACGGCCTTCAGCACCTTGACCGGCCCGTAGGCGGCCTCGACCCGGTCGATCTCCAGCGACGCCCCGGCCATGCCGACATTTCCCTCCCTGCTCACCCGCTCTTTACGGCGGGTTTCGCGTCGGTTTCATGACATGACAGTTTTATGAAAGTCTGACAGGCCCCTCGGCCGGCGGCAAGCCCGCGACGACTCGGGCCGTTGCCGAAACGCCCCCTCCGGCGATAAGGTCGGCCGGCATGTTCGCGCGGATCAGACGCTTCGGTTGGGCGGCCAGGCTGGCCGTGGCAGCACTCGCCTTCCAGGCGATCGTACTGGCCGTCCAGACGCCGATGGAGGTCGCCCGCGGCCTCCCGCCGGAGCATTGCGAGCGGGCCGATGCGTCGGGCGGCCATCACAAGGCACCGGCGCAGACCGCCGGCGACTGCCAGATCTGCCTCGGCATGCAGGTGGCCGGTCACGGCGTCGCGCCGACCGCGCCTGTCCTCCCGCTTCCGCCCCTGGCCCCGTCGATCGCGCGCGTCGCCATCGCGATCGAGGCGCCGCCCACCCAGCCACAAACCCCGCAAAACCCGCGCGCACCTCCGGCGTCGATCTGACCCGCGCCGCTTCGGCGGCACTTTCGGAATCGTCAGATCAACAGGAGAACGATCATGCGCGCACTCTGCGCCTCGTTTGCCGTTCTGGCAGGCCTTGCCCTGCCCGCTCACGCCCATGTCACGCTCGAAACCCAGCAGGCCGTCGCCGGCACCTACTACAAGGCCGTGCTTCGCGTCGGCCATGGCTGCGAGGGCACACCGATGCACACCATCCGCGTGCAGATTCCCGACGGCGTCGTCGCCGTGAAGCCGATGCCGAAGCCCGGCTGGCAGCTCAGCACGAAGACGGGGAAGCTCGCCCAGCCCATCAGCGACGGCCATGGCGGCCAGATCACCGAAGGCGTCCGCGAGATCACCTGGTCGGGCGGCAAGCTTCTCGACGAGCACTACGACGAGTTCGTCTTCCGCGGCCGCCTGCCCGACAAGCCCAACACGACCCTCTACATCCCCGTCGTCCAGGAATGCGAGAAGGGCGTGCATCGCTGGATCGAGATCCCGGCCGAGGGGAAAAAGGCCGATGACTACAAGGAGCCGGCACCGGCGGTGAGAATCCTGCCCAAGCCTTGAAACGTCTCCTCCTCGTCGTCTGGCTGCTGGCCGGCGTCGTCCTCTGGACGGCGCCGGCGGCGGCGCATGCGGTCCTGCAATCAGCCTCCCCGGCCGATCGGGAGGTGCTCGCCGCGGCGCCGGCGGCGATCGTCCTGACTTTCAACGAGCCGGTGGTGCCGATCTCAGCCCAGGTGCTGGACAGCAACGGGCGCGTCGTCACGCGCGATGGCCAGGCAAGCAACACCACCCTGCGGATCGCGCTTCCTGCCGGCCTTCCTGCCGGCGCCTATGTCGCCTCCTGGCGCGTGACCTCGGCTGACTCCCATCCGATCGCCGGCTCGTTGGTCTTCGCCGTCGGCGCGGCGCCGGCGAGCTGGGGAACAGGCATCTCCTCGCCTTCAACCGACGGAAGCTGGCAGACGGGGTTCTTCGTCGTTCGCACCGCCCTCTCCGTCGCGCTGATCCTGTCCGCAGGCGGCGCGCTGGCGCTCGTCTTCGTTCGGCGCTCGCCAGGGCTGCATCCTTTGCTCTCGCGCCTGACGTGGATCGCGGGCGGACTGGCGCTGCTTGTCGTCGGCGTCCAGGGCGCCATGCTGAAGGACGCTCCCTTCATCGACCTGCTGCGATGGAGCACCTGGGAGCTCGGCGCCTCGACGACGCGCGGCATCAGCGCCGCCGTCGCCATCGGCGGCCTCCTGGTCCTGCTCCTCGGCCTGCGCCTCGCCGCGCGGCCGCTGCTGCTTCTGGGCGCGCTCGTCGCGCTGGCGAGCGTCGCGTTCACCGGTCACACCGGTACCGGCAGCCCGCGCTGGCTGTCGGCGCCTCTGCTTGCGCTGCACGCGATCCTGGTGGGTTTCTGGATCGGCTCGCTGATCCCGCTCCTGCACGGCTTCGCACGCAGCACGGAAACGAAGCGGCTCGTCGCCCGCTTCTCGATGCTCGCCATGATCGCGGTGCCGATCCTGATCTTCTGCGGCGTCGCCCTCGTCTTCCGTCATGTCACCGGCTGGAACGAGCTGACCGAGACGCGCTACGGCATCCTGCTGCTGGTAAAGATTGCGCTCGTCGTCGTGCTGCTGGCGATGGCCGCCATCAACAAATGGGCTTTGACGCCGCGCCTGCCGCGATCCACGGCGCAGCTGACCTCGACCATTCGCCTCGAGCTGCTGCTCGGCATCGCCATCCTCGCGGTAACGGTGCTGCTCTCGCAGACGCCACCGCCCGCCAGCGCGTCCGCGCATGAGCACGGCACGGGACACCTGCACGGCGTCATGGCGCGCCTCGAATCCGGCCGGTACCTCGCCGAGATCGAAGTGACGCCGGGCGCCGCCGGCCGCAACCTGATCCTGTTCCGGATCGAGCTGCCGAATGCGCCGAAGGAGGTGACGATCGAGCTGTCGCAGCCCGATGCCGGCATCGAGCCGATCCACCGGCCGATGACCGACGACAACGGCACCCATGTGCTGGAAGGGCCGGAGCTCGCCGTCTCCGGGCGCTGGCGCGTGCGGATCGACGTGCTGATCACCGATTTCGACAAGGCGATCTTCGAGACCGAGATTCCGATTCAGTGACTAACGCCATGCGTAGTGGAGGAAACATGCTGAACCGATCTTCGCTAGCGCTCCTTCTCACCGTCCTGATCGCTGCGACGCCGGCGGCTCTCGCGGCCGAGCGTCCGGTGACGCTGCGCTTCGATGCCGTCGTCGGCGATGCCGCTTTCGCCTGCGGGCAGGTCTACCGCGGCATCGGCTCGACCAAGTCCCGCATCACGCCGTCGGATTTCCGCTTCTACGTCTCCGATGTGCAGCTCCTCGCGCGGGATGGGCGCGCGGCTTCACTCGACCTGGAGCAGGACGGAAAGTGGCAGTACCGCAACTTGGCCCTGATCGACTTCGAGGACGGGTCGGGCCCCTGCTCCAACGGAACTCCGGAAACGCGCGCGCTCGTGCGCGGGACGGCGCCGGAAGGCGACTATGTCGGCATGCGCTTCACCCTCGGCGTCCCCTTCGCACTCAACCATGAGGACGCGACGCTGGCGTACTCGCCCTTGAACCTGAGCGGCCTCTTCTGGAGCTGGCTCGGCGGGTACAAGTTCCTGAGAGTCGACATGGCGACCGCCGGCGAGCAGGGCTTCATCGTTCATCTCGGCAGCGCCGATTGCCAGCCGGCAACGCCGATGACGATGTCGAGCCACGCTACCGCGCATCAGGGACATGCCGGAGCGGCGCGCCAGCAGGCGATTCAGCGCCCGTCGCGATGCGACCGACCCAACCGACCGGTCGTGACCTTGCCCTCGTTCGATCCGGCGAAGGACATCGTCGTCGCCGACCTCGCCGCGCTTCTCGCCGCCACCAATGTCGACATCAACAAGCCGGGGACGCCGCTCGGCTGCATGTCGAGCGCGGGCGATACCGACTGCGACGGCATCATGACCGCCCTCGGCCTTTCCGCCGACGGTCGGTCGAGCGGACCCCAGACCTTCTTCCGTATCCGAGCGGCGAAGTAGCAGGACATGGCGTCGGCGCGGTTCATCGCGGGGCTCCTGGCGGCTGTCGTGACGCTCGCCGCGATCGGCTCGTCCCTCGCCGCGGCGGCGGACTATGTCTGGCGCATTCCGTCATGGCTGCCGAAACCGGCGCCCCCGCGCGGGAACGCCATGTCGGAAGCGAAGGTCGAGCTCGGCCGCTATCTCTTCTACGACACGCGCCTGTCGCTGGACGGCACTTTCTCGTGTGCGACCTGCCACAAGCAGGCTCTCGCCTTCACCGACGGCCGCGCCAAGGCGATCGGCGTCACCGGTCAATTGCATCCCCGCAGCGCCATGTCGCTGGCGAATGTCGCCTACAATCCGGTGCTGACCTGGGCCAATCCTCTGCTGAGGCTGCTGGAGAACCAGGCGCTGGTTCCGATGTTCAACGAGCATCCGGTCGAGATGGGGCTCGCCGGCCGGGAGCGTCCTCTGGACGAAGCGCTGGACCGCGATCCCCGGTACCAGCGGATGTTCGTCGCGGCCTTTCCCCAGGAGAGCGGCGTCTCGTCGCTCCCCAAGATCGTCAGAGCGCTCGCGGCGTTCCAGCGCAGCCTGATCTCGGCTAACTCGCCTTACGATCGCTATCGCTACGGCGGCGATCCGTCGGCGATCTCGGACGCCGCGAAGCGCGGCGAGGCCCTGTTCTTCGGAGAACGGCTGGAGTGCCACCACTGCCACGGCAGCTTCAACATGAACGACAACGTCGTTCACGAGCGGACGGCCTTTCTCGAGCTCGCCTTCCACAATACCGGGCTCTACAACCTGGGCGGCACCGGCGCCTATCCACCGGAGAACACCGGCGTAAAGGAGATCAGCGGCCGGCCGGAGCACATGGGCGCGTTCCGGACGCCGACGTTACGGAATATCGCCGTCACCGCGCCCTACATGCATGACGGCAGCATCGCTACCCTGGACGGCGTGATCGACCACTACGCCGCCGGCGGGCGCACGATCGCGGACGGCCCTCTCGCCGGCATCGGATCGAAGAACCCCTACAAGGACATCCTGGTCCCGGGCTTCGAGATCAGCGCGGACGAGCGCGCCGACCTGATCGCCTTTCTTCGCAGCCTGACCGATGAGGAATTCCTGTCCAACCCGCGCTTCAGCGATCCGTTCGACAAGGAGCCGCGCTGACGCTACTCGGCCAGCAGGTCGATCTCGACATGGATCTTGCGCACGGCGAGGACCGGCCGCCGCGCGCGGCCTTCGCCGCGGTTGAGCCGGATGAGACCCGCCGCGCCCATCTTGTTGAGGGTACGCAGCACGTTCTGGACGGTACGCCCGGTCATGGCGGCAAGCGCGGTCACCGATTGCGGCTTACGCTCGGCGATCGTGCGCAACATGATCCGGTTCTTCGGCGACAGCAGCTTGGCGCCGGCTTCGAAGCTACGGAAGCGCACACCGGGGGAAGATCGTCCCGGCGGTCCGATGCGCTCGGACCAGATCTTGGGCTCGGTCGGATCGGGGTGCTCGTCGCCATCGTGCCGGCGGCCGCTCTGCATCACCTTCGGGGGAGAAGATGCGGTCAGCGACATGCCTGCTCATATGGGCGCTCCGGTCAAAACTTAAAGATCACGCCTGCCTCTCCGGGCCTTGCCGTCACTAGTCCATTGGACTAGTATTGCGGATGGCTCGATCGGCACCGCTCACCGTCGTCGAGACGCCTGAGTTCCTGGCCGCCACACGGAAGCTGATGGGTGAGGAAGAGCGGTCGCTGTTGGTGGCTTATCTCGCCCACCATCCGACGGCTGGCGATCTCGTGCCGGGGACGGGCGGCATACGGAAGCTACGATGGGCGCTCCCGGGTCGAGGCAAGAGCGGCGGTGCTCGGGTCATCTACTTCTTCCACGGCACCGATCTGCCCCTCTTCGCCTTGACCGCCTAGGCGAAGAATGAGCGCGCCGATCTGAGCCAGAGCGACCGCAACGACTTCCGGCGGCTGACCAAGCTGCTGGTCGAGAGCTACGGAGACAAGAGGCGATGAGCAAAGTAGCCGACAGCATCCGACGGGGCCTGAAACAGGCCGTCGCCTACGCCGAAGGCACAGCGGACAAAGGCCGCTATCGCGTCCACGTACCGGCGGACGTGGACGTTCGTGCGATCCGAACGCGCCTCGACATGACCCAGGAAGAGTTCGCTCGCCGCTTCGGCTTCAGCATCAACACGCTCCGCCACTGGGAGCAGGGCAAGCGACGGCCGGAGGGCCCGACACGCGCCTACCTGCTCGTCATCGACCGCGCACCGGAGGTGGTGCAGAAGGTGTTGAGGGCGGCATAGCCTGTAAGTAAAGGCCACTAGGCCGCCATCTTGGCGAAGTCGCCCATCAGGCGGCGCATGCCTTGGATGCGGTCCTTCTCGTTCTCCCAGCCGCGCTGGAAGACGATCTTCTGGTCGGGTCGCACCTTGGCGGTGCCGCGCTGGCGGCCGATGAAGTCGATCAGCTTCTCCGGCTTGGCGAAGGTGCCGTGGCGGAGCGTGATCACCGCGCCCTTCGGGCCCGCCTCGACCTTCTCGACGCCCGCCAGGCGGCAGAGGCGTTTGATCGCGATGATTTCGAGCAGGTTCGAGACCTCGTCCGGCAGCTTGCCGAAGCGGTCGACGAGCTCGGCCGCGAAGGCGTCGATCTCCTGCTGGTCGACCAGCAGCGACAGGCGCCGGTAGAGGCCGAGCCGGACCGAGAGATCGGCAACGTAACTCTCCGGGATCAGCACCGGCGTGCCGATGGCGATCTGCGGCGTCCACTGCTCCTGAACCTCGTCGTCGCCGCGCGCACCGGCGACGGCCTCCTCCAGCAGCTGCTGGTAGAGCTCGATGCCGACTTCGCGGATGTGGCCCGACTGCTCCTCACCGAGCAAATTGCCGGCGCCGCGGATGTCGAGGTCGTGCGAAGCCAGCGCGAAACCGGCGCCGAGCGTATCGAGCGTCTGCATGACCTCGAGCCGGCGCTGCGCCGTCGCCGTCAGCTTCTTGTTGGGCAGCAGCGTCATGTACGCATAAGCACGGATCTTCGAGCGCCCGACGCGGCCGCGCAGCTGGTAGAGCTGCGAGAGGCCGAACATGTCGGCGCGATGGATGATCAGCGTGTTGGCGCTCGGGATGTCGAGCCCGGACTCGACGATATTGGTCGAGAGCAGCACGTCGAACTCGCGGTCGACGAAGCTGGTCATCACCGCCTCGAGCGCGGTCGGCGAGAGCCGTCCATGCGCCTGGCCGACCTTGATCTCCGGCACCAGCTTGGCCAGCTTCTCGGCGACCTCCGGCAGGTCCTCGATTCGCGGGCAGACATAGAAGGTCTGACCGCCGCGATAATGCTCGCGGAGGATCGCCTCGCGCAGGATCACCGGATCGTAGGGCAGCACGAAGGTGCGGACGGCGAGGCGGTCGACCGGCGGCGTCGCGATCACGCTCATCTCGCGCACGCCCGAGAGCGCCATCTGCAAGGTGCGCGGGATCGGCGTCGCGGTCAGCGTCAGCACATGGACGTCGGTGCGGAGCTCCTTCAGGCGCTCCTTCTGACCGACGCCGAAATGCTGCTCCTCGTCGACGATGAGCAGGCCGAGATTGGCGAAGCTGATCGACTTCGCCAGCAGCGCATGCGTGCCGATCACCAGCTCGATGGTGCCGTCGGCGATCCGCTTCTTGGTCTCGGCTGCATCCTTGGCGGAGACCAGCCGCGAGAGCTGGCCGATGCGGACCGGCAAGCCGGCGAAGCGCTGGGTGAAGGTCTGCACATGCTGGCGGCAGAGCAAGGTGGTCGGCACCACGACGGCGACCTGCATGCCCGACATGAGGCCGAGGAACGCGGCGCGCAGCGCCACCTCGGTCTTGCCGAAGCCGACATCGCCGCAGATGAGCCGGTCCATCGGCTTGCCGGAGCTGAGATCGTCGACGGTATCGCCGATGGCGCGGAGCTGGTCGTCGGTCTCGACATAGGGGAAGCGCGCGCAGAACTCCTCGTAGAGGCCTTCCGGCACGTTGACGACCTCGCCCTTCCGGACCTCGCGCTCGGCCGCGATCTTGATCAGGCGGTCGGCGATGTCGCGGATCTTCTGCTTGACCCGCGCCTTCCGCGCCTGCCAGCCGGCGCCGCCGAGGCGGTCGAGCTGGGCGTCGGCATCTTCCGAGCCGTAGCGCGACAGCACCTCGATGTTCTCGACCGGCACGAACAGCTTGTCGTTGCCGGCGTAGAGAACGCGGAGGCAGTCATGCGGCGCGCCGGAGACCTCCAGCGTCACCAGCCCGTCATAGCGGCCGATCCCATGCTCGACATGGACGACCAGATCGCCCTCGCTGAGGGTCGAGGCTTCCTTGAGGAAGTCTTCGCCCTTGCGGCGGCGGCGCTGCGGGCGCGACAGGCGCTCGCCGAGGATGTCGGCCTCGGCGATGAGCGCGATGCCGTCATGGACGAAGCCGCGCTCGAGACCGAGCACGGCGACGCCGACCTGCCCCGGCGCCAGGGCCTCCAGCGCGCGGCCATCCGCGACCGGAACGAGGCTCTGCACCCCATGCTCGCCGAGCAGATGCGAGAGCCTGTCCGCCGAGCCTTCGGTATGCGCGGCGATCGCCGCCTTCCGGCCCTCGCCGGCAAGCGTCGCGAGGTGCTGGCGCACGGCGTCGTAGAGATTGATCTCGGGCGCGGCGCGGGCTGTCGCGAAGTCGTGGCCGAGGCGGCCGCCGGCATCGCGCCCGGGGCCGGCGAAGGGGGTGAAGGCGGCGACCGGGCACTCGACCAGCCTTCCCTGCCACTCCTCGATGCTGGTATAGAGGCGATCGGGCGGCAGCGGCTTGTAGGGAAGCCCCTCATCGGCCGAGACCTTACCCATCGATCTCCGCGCATCGAAATACTCGGCGATCATCTCGAAGCGCGCAGCGAAGGCCGGATCCGCTTCGGGATCGAGGGTGACGCGCGCGTCGGGCAGGTAGTCGAGGATCAGCTCCAGCCTCTCGTGGAAGAGCGGCAGCCAATGCTCCATGCCGGCATGGTGGCGGCCGGCGCTGACCGCCTCGTAAAGCGGATCGGCGGTGTCGGCGCCGAAGGCGGCGCGATAGCCGGAACGGAAGCGCTGGATCGACGCCGGATCGAGCATCGCCTCGCTGACGGGCTGGAACAGCACGGAGTCGTGCTTGCCCGTGGTCAGCTGCGTCATCGGATCGAATGAGCGGATGCCGTCGATCTCGTCGCCGAAGAAGTCGAGGCGCAGCGGCTCGCCCGAACCGGGCGGGAAGACGTCGAGGATGCCGCCGCGCAGCGCGAACTCGCCGGCCTCGCGCACCGTGTCGGAACGGCGATAGCCGGTGTGGCGCAGGAACTCGACCAGCTCGTTGACGTTGGCGCGGCTGCCCTTGGCCAGGTGCCTGACCGAGGCCTTGAACACCTCGCGCGTCGGCAGGCGCTGCAGCGCGCCGGCGATCGTGGTGACGACGATGCGGCCGGCGGCGGGCGCGGCGACGGTCGAGAGCCTGGTCAACGCATCGATGCGGCGCGCGACGATCTCGGGATTCGGCGAAACCCGGTCATAGGGGAGACAGTCCCAGGCCGGCATCGCTACGACATCGATCTCGGGCGCGAAGAACGCCAGCGCCTCGCAGAGCCGGGCAAGGCGTGCATCGTCGCGTGCGATATGCAGCACCGGCCGCTTCGGTGCGGTGCGGACGAGGCCGGCGACCAGGCGCGCGTCGGCGCCTTCGGGCACGCCCCCGATCTCGATGCGGCCGGCAATGCCGAGTTCGCGATCGAGATCCATCAGGCGCGGCTCGTCCCGGCGTGCTCCTGGATCATCCGCAGCACATCGGTGTCGTGCTCGGCGGGCGGGGGCTCGCGGTTGAAGACCCAGGCATAGAGCTCAGGATTCTCTGCGCCGAGAAGCGCCTCGTAGCGGTCGAGCTGGGCGGCGCCGAGCCCGGCCAGATGCGCGCGCGCGAAGGCGCCCAGCACCAGGTCGAGTTCCTTGGTGCCGGTATAGGAGCTTCGATAGATCAGGCGTTTCAGGCGCTCGTCGGACATGGGATCGGGTCGGGGAAGGAGCCAGGATATAAGCCCTCCGAGGGCCGATGTCAGCGCCCGGAATCGCGATACAGTGACCGCCGCATGCGCCCCGCCGTCCTCTTCCCGCTCTTCGCCGACGTGACCTCGCTGCCGGGGATCGGCCCGCGCTTCGGCAAGCTGATCGCCAAGCTCGCCGGGCCGAAGGTGGCCGACCTCCTCTGGCACCGTCCCTTCGGTCTGATCGACCGCCGCTTCCAGCCCAACATTGCCGATGCGCCGGAAGGACGGGTCTGCACCCTGAAAGTGCGGATCGCCGAGCATGTCCCCTCGCCCAACCCGCGCCGGCCCTATCGCGTCCTGGCGCAGGATGTCAGCGGGACGGTCGAGCTCGTGTTCTTCCATGCCAAGGGCGACTGGCTGACCAAGGCGCTGCCCTTGGGCGAGATCCGGCTGGTCAGCGGCAAGGTCGAGCGCTTCCAGGGCCGCGTCCAGATGGCGCATCCCGACCGCATCGTCGGCCAGGACCAGGCGGATGAGCTGCTGCGGCTCGAGCCGGTCTACCCGCTGACCGCGGGCCTCCCTGCGGGCACGCTCAGGAAGGCGATCGAGCTCGCCATCGACCGCTCCCCCGAGCTGCCGGAGTGGATGGACGGGCCGCTGCGCGATCAGCGGCGCTGGCCGAGCTGGCGCGAGGCCATCGTCATGCTGCACGGGCCGGCCGGCCAGGGCGACCTGGAGCCGACGGCATCCGGACGCACGCGGCTTGCCTATGACGAACTGCTGGCGAACCAGCTGGCGCTGGCCCTGATCCGTCAGCATCAGAAACGCCAGGCCGGGCGAGTGACCAAGGGCACGGGCAAGCTCCGCGCCAAGATCCTGGCGGCGCTTCCCTACACGCTGACGCGCTCGCAGGTCGAGGCCGATGCCGAGATCGCAGGCGACCTGGCCGCCGACAAGCGCATGCACCGCCTGCTGCAGGGCGATGTCGGCTCCGGCAAGACCGTGGTGGCGCTGCTCGCGATGATCGCCGCGGTCGAGGCCGGATCCCAGGCGGCGCTGATGGCGCCGACCGAGATCCTGGCGCGCCAGCACATGGCGACCATCGAGCCCCTGGCCCAGGCCGCCGGCGTGCCGGTCGCGCTCCTGACCGGTCGCGACAAGGGCAAGAAGCGCGACGAGATCCTGGCGGGCCTCGCCAGCGGTGCGATCCCGATCGCCGTCGGCACCCACGCGCTGGTGCAGGACGGCGTCGCCTTCAACGACCTGGCGCTGGCCGTGGTCGACGAGCAGCATCGCTTCGGCGTCGATCACCGCATCGACCTCGCCGCCAAGGGCCGCGCCGTCGATGTGCTGGCGATGACCGCGACGCCGATCCCGCGCACGCTGATGCTGGCCGCCTATGGCGATCTCGACGTCTCCCGCCTGACCGAGAAGCCCGCAGGACGAAAGCCCGTCGATACGCGCACGGTGCCGCTGGACCGGCTCTCGGATGTGATCGGTGCCGTCGGCCGCGCGATGGCCTCGGGCGGCCAGGTCTTCTGGGTCTGCCCGCTGATCGAGGAGAATACCGAGGGCGGGCCTGACGACACGGCCGCCGCCGAGACCCGGCATGCCGAACTCGCCGCACGCTTCGGCGCCGACCGCGTCGCGCTCGTTCACGGGCGCCTGAAGGCAGCGGAGAAGGACAAGGCGATGACCGCCTTCTCCGACGGTGCGGCGAAGCTGCTCGTCGCCACCACCGTGATCGAGGTCGGCGTCGACGTGCCGGCGGCAACCGTGATGGTGATCGAGCATGCCGAGCGCTTCGGCCTCGCCCAGCTGCATCAGCTGCGCGGGCGCATCGGCCGCGGCGACAGGCCGGCGACCTGCCTGCTGCTCTACCAGGGCCCCCTGGGCGAAGCGGCGAAGGCGCGGCTGGCGACGTTGCGCGAAACCGATGACGGCTTTCGCATCGCCGAGGAAGATTTGAGGCTGCGCGGCGCCGGCGAGGTGCTCGGCAAGCGGCAGAGCGGATTGCCCGAGTTCAAGGCCGCCGACCTCGCCGTGCATGGCGACCTGCTGCCGGTCGCCGCCGACGACGTAAAGCTGATCCTCTCCCGCGATCCAGAGCTGGAGGGCGAACGTGGCAAGGCGCTTCGCACGCTGCTCTATCTGTTCGAGCGCGACGCCGCGGTCCGCTATCTGCGTTCCGGCTAGCCCTAGCCGAGGGTGTCGGCGCCGCGATCCGGCGGCAGGACGATGCCGAGGCTGACGATGAGCTTCAGCGCCTCCTCGACCGTCATCTTGAGCGGCTTCACGTGGCCACGCGGCACGAACAGCAGGAAGCCCGAGGTCGGGTTCGGCGTCGTCGGGACGTAGATCGGCAGCAGCTCCTCGCCGACCTCGCGCACCACTTCGGTGTGGGTGACGCCACACACGAAAGCGATGGTCCAGGCGTCGCGGCGCGGATACTCGACCAGGACGACCTGGCGGAAGGTCTCCGACTTCTGCGCGAAGACGGTCTCGACAATCTGCTTGATCGCACCGTAGAGACCGCTGATCAGCGGCGTCCGGGCAATGATGCGGTCGCCGAGGCCGACAGCCCAGCGCCCGATCAGGCTCGCCGTGATCGCGCCGATCACCGTCAGCCCGAGGGCGACGACGACGACGCCGTAACCGGGAATCTTGAAGGGGAGATAGGTTCCCGGGTTGAGGCTGGTCGGGACCCAGCGCTCCACCATCGAGTCGAAGTAGCCGACCAGCTGCCAGACGATATAGGCGGTCAGCGCCAGGGGAACGGTGACGAGAATCCCCGCGACCAGCCAGCCGCGCAGGCGACGTCCGATGCTCTGGTGAAAACGGGGAGGCGGGGATCCGGCCGGATCGGAGGCGCTGTCGGTCATTCAACCGACAGTCTTGCCCTACTACGCGCCGAGAAGGAAGAGCAGGATGGCGGAGAAGCTGAAGCCGGCCAGCCAAGTGGACGTGAGGCGGCGGCCCGGCGGGAGGCGTGGCGCGGCATCCTCCTCGTCCTGGACCAAGGCGATCGACGAGCCGAGCCGGCGGGCACGATCCGCCGACTTCCAGATGGCCCTGCCGACGAAGTCCGTCGCGACGGGAGGAGCGGCGCCGAGCGCCCGGACTCTTACGGGATCGCCAGCAGGACGAGCGCCGTCGCCCACAGACCGACGCCGACGACCCAGCTCGCGGCTGTGATCCGGCACATCGGCGGAGGCGGCACCGCGGCGAAGCGAAGCAAGTTCATGCACCATACCTTCAGGAAACGTCACCATCCTTAGCCCCGGCTACGTATAAAGCTGTGACAGGTGTCACAGAGGTGTGACGATTGTGGCAACGGAGTACGTCGGTCAGAATTGACCCTTGGTTCAACGGCGGCGTCGTCATCCGGTTGGATGAAGGGGGCATCGACGCGCCGACGGACGATCCGACATCGAAGAGCCCGCCGCCATGATGTCTCGTCTCCTCGCGCTCGCGACCGCCGTTCCCGATCATGTTCTCGATCAGCAGGCCGTCGCGGTCAGCGCCGGTCATCTTTTCGCCGGACGGACCGGCGCCTTTGCTCGCCTGGCGCAGATCTATGGCAATGCCGGGATCGAAAAGCGGCACTCCTGCGTTCCGCTCGACTGGTATCTCGCGCCGCATGGCTGGGCCGAGCGCTCGCGCCTCTACGTCGACGCGGCGCTCGGCCTCGCCGAGCGCACGATCCGCGACTGCCTCGCCGAGTGCGGCCTCGGGTTGATGGACGTCGACGGCCTCGTCGTCGTCTCCACGACCGGCATCGCGACCCCGTCGCTCGATGCGTTGCTGCAGGAACGCCTCGGGCTGCGCCGCGACCTGCAGCGTCTGCCGATCTTCGGCTTCGGCTGCGCCGGAGGCGTGCTCGGCCTCGCACGCGCCGCGGCGCTCGCGCGTGCCGAGCCGGGTGCGCGCATCCTCTGCGTCGTCGTCGAGCTTTGCGGCCTCACCTTCCGCGCCGCCGACACCTCCGCCGCGAACATCGTCGCGACCGCGCTTTTCGGCGACGGCGCAGCGGCCGCCATGATCTCGACGGATGGCGACGGCCCGGCGCTAGGCCCATGGGGCGAGCACAGCTTCCCCGACAGCCTAGACGTCATGGGCTGGGACATCGGCGAGGACGGCTTCGGCGTCCGCTTCTCCCGCGATATCCCGACCTTGATCCGCCGCGACCTGGTCCCGCCGCTCGACGCCTTCCTCGCACGTCATGGCCTCGACCTCGCCCGCTTCGATGCCATCGCCTGCCATCCCGGCGGCGCCAAGGTGCTCGATGCGCTCGAGGAGATCCTTGGGCGGACGCTGCCGGAGGCACGGACGGTGCTGCGCGAGTTCGGCAACATGTCGGCGCCGACCGTGCTTTTCGTGCTCGATCGCCTTCGCCCGGCCTGGGAGGGCCGCGTCCTGATGACGGCGCTCGGCCCCGGCTTCACTGCCGGCTTCCTCACCCTCGGCGCCGCATGAGCTGGCTTTACCTCGTTCTCGGCCTGGTCGCGCTGCAGCGCCTGGCCGAGCTCGCCTGGTCGCGGCGGAACGAGCAGCGCCTTCGGGCGGAGGGCGCGACCGAAGCGGGCCGCGGGCATTATCCCTTCCTCGTGGCCCTCCATGCCGGCTGGCTCGTCGCGATGCTGGTGCTGGTGCCACCCGAAACGATACCGAACCCCTATCTGCTTTCGGTTTATGCCGGCCTGCAGTTCC
The DNA here is from genome assembly GCA_016869375.1 of Alphaproteobacteria bacterium. Lineage (GTDB taxonomy): Bacteria > Pseudomonadota > Alphaproteobacteria > SHVZ01 > SHVZ01 > SHVZ01. The sequence continues at coordinate 25,758 of VGEH01000031.1, forward strand.
TCAGGCTATGGACCGTGGCGACGCTCGGCCGGTTCTGGACGACGCGGATACTCACCCTTCCGGGCGCACCGCTGGTCCGCAGCGGCCCCTATCGTTGGTTTCGCCATCCCAACTACCTGATCGTGATCGCCGAAATTGTCACCCTGCCCCTCGCCTTCGGTGCCGTCGCGATTGCCTTGATCTTCTCGCTCGCCAATCTGATCCTGCTCGCCGTCCGTATCCGTGCAGAAGAGGCGGCTCTCGCCTCCCGCCGCTCGCTGTAGAGGAGATCCCGTGCCCGAGTTCGGTCAGGCCGTTCGCCGTTTCTGGACGCTCGACTGGAGCGCCACCCATCTCAACCATGGCAGCTACGGCGCCACGCCGAAGCCGGTGCTCGCAGCTCAGGACCTCGTGCGCCAGGACATGGAGAAAGCGATCGGCGATTTCTTCACGCGCCAGCTGCCGAAGCGGCTGCGCAGCGCCGCCGCCGAGCTCGGCGAGTATCTCGGTGCGGCTAGCGAGGACGTCGTCTTTGTCGACAACGCCACCGCCGGCGTCCAGTCCGTGATCGGCTCGCTCGCGCTCGAGCCCGGCGACGAGATCCTGATCAACGACCAGACCTACAACGCAGTGAAGAACATCGCCCGCCACGTCGCCGGTCGCGCCGGCGCCAAGGTGGTCGAGGTCACCCTCCCCTTCCCGGTCGAGGATGACGGCACCTCGATCGTCGAGACGCTGAAGGCGGGCTTGAGCGAGCGCACGCGGCTGGTGCTGCTCGACCACATCACCTCGGCGACCGCTCTGGTGATGCCGATCGAGCGTCTGATCGCCGCCTGTCGCACGACGGGCGCGCTCGTGCTCGTCGACGGCGCGCATGCGCCCGGACAGGTACCCCTCGATCTCTCCACGCTCGATGCCGATTTCTATACCGGCAACTGCCACAAATGGGTGTCGGCGCCGAAGGGCGCCGCCTTTCTCTGGGCGAAGCGCGAGCATCAGCCCTGGCTGCATCCACCGATCATCTCGCACGGCCTCGGCAAGGGCTTCATCGCGGAGTTCGACTGGACCGGAACGCGCGATGCCTCGCCCTACCTGGCCGTGCCCGCGGCGCTGGCCTTCCGCCAGACCTTCGGCGACTCGCGCATCAAGGCGCGCAACCGCGCGCTCGCCGAGGAAGCAGGAGCCTATCTCGCCGACACCTGGAAGACCCGTCTCGGCGCGCCGGCATCGCTCGCCGGCTCGATGCGCATGATCCGGCTGCCGCTCGCCGGCGGCGATCATCACGAGATCCGGGCGAAGCTCTGGCACGACCACCGCATCGACGTGCCGATCAACACCCTCAACGGCGAGCTCTGGGTCCGCATCTCGGCGCAGCTCTACAACGAGATTGAGGACTACCGCCGCCTGGCCGCAGCGGTCCGGCGCCTCTAGGAGAAGCGATGGTCGACCTCTTCCAGGCCAAGACCTTCATCGCCGGCGATACGCTGCTGCGCGAGGGCGCCAGCGGCGACGTCGCCTACATGATCGAGCATGGCCAGGTCGAGGTCTCGAAAATGGTCGATGGCCGCAAGGTCGTGCTGAACACCCTCGGCCCCGGCGCGATCGTCGGCGAGATGGCGCTCATCGACAAGGCGCCGCGCATGGCGACGGTGACGGCGCTCGGCAAGACCGTGGCGCTCGTCATCGACCAGCGCGTCTTCGACAAGGTCCTGGCCGACGCGCCGCCGGTCCTGAGGGCCCTGGTGCTGGCCTATACCTCGCATCTGCGCAACCTCGGATCGCGCGCCTCGCAGCTCGAAACCGACTTGCACAGGCTGCACGACAACAAGCCTTCCGCCTGAAGGCGTCAGGGGTGGTTTGCCGCCTGGACCGGGGCTATGGTCGGGGCCCCGCTTCAAGGACTTTCTTTCCATGCAGGACATCAAGCGCATCGCCTCCGTGATCGAGGCGAAGACCCCGGCTTACGTCGCGCTCAGCGACAAGGTCTGGGACCTGGCCGAGCTTCGCTACCAGGAGGAGAAGTCGGTCGCCGCCCAGATCGAGGCGCTGGAGCAAGAGGGCTTCAAGGTGAAGCCGGGCGTCGCCGGCATCCCGACCGCCTTCGAGGCCGAGATCGGCGAGGGCGGACCGCTGATCGGCTTCCTCGGCGAGTACGACGCGCTGTCCGGCCTCAGCCAGAAATCGGGCGTGACGGAGAAGATCCCCGCCGGCGGCGCCAACGGCCAGGGCTGCGGCCACAACCTGCTCGGCACCGGCGCGATGCTGGCCGCCGCAGCGGTGAAGGACTATCTCAAGGCCAACAAGATTCCCGCCCGCATCCGCTACTACGGCTGCCCGGCGGAGGAAGGCGGCTCCGGCAAGACCTTCATGGCGCGGGCCGGCATGTTCGCCGATCTCGACGCGGCGGTGACCTGGCATCCGGGCAATTTCTTCGGTGTGATGTCGGTGCGCTCGCTCGCCAATGTCCAGGCCTATTTCCGCTTCACCGGCCGCGCCGCGCATGCGGCGGGCGCGCCGCATCTCGGGCGCAGCGCGCTGGATGCGGTCGAGCTGATGAATGTCGGCGTCAACTACATGCGCGAGCACATGCCGCCGGATGCGCGCGTCCACTGCGCCATCACCAACACCGGCGGCATCTCGCCCAATGTCGTGCAGGCCAAGGCGGAGGTGCTCTATCTCGTCCGCGCGCCGGATGTCGCCGAGACCATCGAGCTGTTCGAGCGGGTCAAGAAGATCGCCGAGGGCGCGGCGCTGATGACCGAGACCCAGGCCGTGGTCGATTTCGACAAGGCCTGCTCCAACGTGCTGCCGAACACGGCGCTGGAGCTGGCGCTGCACGAGAACGCCAAGCGCCTCGGCCCGACGCCCTTCGACGACAAGGACCGCGCCTTCGCCGAGAAGCTGCGCAAGGCCGCGCTGACACCGGCCGACGTCTCGGCGGCCCTCCGATCGGCCAGCATGCCGAGCAACTATCCGAACGTCCTGCATGACGGCATCCTGTCTTTCGACGGCACGCCGCAGGTGCTGTTCGGCTCAACCGATGTCGGCGACGTCTCCTGGGTGACGCCGACGGTCCAGGTCTGGGGCGGCTGCTTCGCCGTCGGTACGCCCGGCCATTCCTGGCAGCTGGTGACGCAAGGCAAGCTGCCGGCGGCGCACAAGGGCATGATCCACGCCGCCAAGGCGATGGCGGCGACCGCGATCGACGTGATCGAGAATCCGGACCTCCTGGCCAAGGCCAAGGCCGAGCTCAAGGAACGCGTCTCGGGCAAGCCCTATGTCTGCCCGATCCCGGCCTCGATCGAGCTGCCGTTCAAGCGCCGCGCGGACAGCGGCACGCCGCTTGGGCCTGTCGATCCGAACGTCGCCGGCCCCCTGTCGCGCGCCAGGCTGCCGACCTGACCTGATCGTCGCGGGGGAAGAGGTGAACGACTTCCTGGTGATGAGCCACGCCGAGGCGAAGCTCGTCAAAGGCACCTTCGATGCGATGATCCGCGGCGGCAAGGGACCGGACTTCGCCCGCGCCTTCTACCACCATCTGTTCGAGATCGCGCCGGAAGTCCGCGACTGGTTTCCGAAGGACATGGCCGAGCAGAACCGCAAGCTGGTGCGGACGCTGGGCGTGCTCCTGAAGAACCTTCCGGAATGGCACGATGTCGTCGGCCCGGTCCGCGCGCTGGGCCCCCAGCACGGCCCCTTCCCGATCGGCCCCCAGCATTTCGAGGCCTTCGTCACCTGCCTTTTCAAGGCGATGGAGGAGGTGATGGGAGCGTCGATGGTGCCCGACGTATTGATTCCGTTCCGGATGGCCTTCCTCAGGCTCGGCGAGGAGATGATGCGCGCCGGGCGGAGGCGTTAGGCGATCTCGAACATCCCGGCGTTCTTCGCCTCGTAGACGCCAACCAGGAGCGTGTCGATGGTCTCGCCATCGGCGGCGAAGGGCAGGATCAACCGCTCCCAGGTGACGATCTCGTTCTCGAACTCGCCGGAATAGACGCGCCAGGTGGGGCGCTTCTTCTGGCGCACATAGTCGTACTCGTGCTCAAGCAGCGCGCGCTGCGCGTCCGGCAGCTCCGTCGTTAGCTTGCCCGACATGTCGACGCCGAACTGCTCGACGAAGGTCTTGGGGTAGTAGCGGTAGACGAACTCGCCTTCGCGGCGGACGGTCATGATCACGAGGTTGCTGAGCCAGGGCGTCAGGCTCTCGGCATGGACCCTGAGGATCGACGGCAGCTTGCCTTCGGTGCGCCGCTTGCGGTCTTCCCAGAAGGCATAGAGCTCGCGCAAGCGCGGCTGCATGGCGCCATATTGGATGACCGGCATCGCGGCTCAGCCCTGCGCTTTCCGCCACGCCGCGATGGCGGCGGTGACGCCGAGTCTGGGGCTGGTCAGCACCGGCAGGCCGAGACGCCGCTCGGCCTCGGGCGCGGTACCCGCCATCGAGGCCTGGGCCAGCACCACGACCTCGGCATCGCCCTTCTCGCGCTCGAGGCGCTCGACGATCATCGCCTCGTAGCCCTTGACGTCGCCGGCGAGGAACTTCGGCCACGCTTCGGCGATCAGCACGACGCGGAGATCGGCGGGCCGTCCGGCCTCGCGCGCGACCTTGGCGATGAGATCGGAGGTCGGTCCCACGGTCGAGGCAACGCAAGCGGCGACGAGGATGCGCCGGCCCTTGGAGACGGCGACCTCGGCCATGGCGCGGTCGATGCGCTGGACCGGTACCGGCAGCGTGCCGTTGGCAGCCTCGGCGACGGCGCCGATGGTCGAGCAGGTGCAGACCACGACCGAGGCCCCGGAAGCCGCATCGGCGAGCTTGGCGCGGACCCCGGCGGCGACCGCATCGGTCACGGTGCCGGCCTTCACCGCCTCGGCCAGCAGCTCGGCCGAGAGGTGATGGCGAATCGGAATCTCCGGCGCAAGCTCGGCCATCAGCTTGCCGACGGCAGCGACATTGGACTCGGCGGTGTGCAGGAAGGTCAGCATGACGCCTTGTATATCACGTATAGGTGCCGATGAGTTCGTACTCGCGGCCGCCGAGCCCGCGCTTGAACAGCGTCAGCCCGGGCGCGGCTTCCGGATTGATGCCGCCGAGATCGAGGCGCTTCGCGCCGTCGCCGGCAAGCGCCTCCATCGCGCGCCAGAGAAGCAGATGCGTCGCACCGAGCCGTCGGCCCTCGGCGCCGGTCCAGCCAAGGAGGTATGTGGCCGTATCGCCATGGCGGATCACGAGGATGCCGGCGACTCGTTCCGCGCCGTGGCTGGCAATGAGCACCAGGGCCTCGCTCCCGACCCGCGCGCCGAGCACGAGCTGGAGCGCCAGCCTGTTCGAGGGGCCGCGATATCCCCTCAGCTTGCGGTCGATCTCGCAGCGCTGCAGCAGCCAGGGCAGCGTGGCCTTGCCGTGGCGGTCGATCTCGACTGCCAGGTCGCGGCGTTCCGACCGCTGAAGCTCATGCCTCCAGGTCGCGCGGAGCCGTTCCCGCCGCGCCGGCAGGTCGACCAGGATCGAGCGATAGCCGTCGCCGGCCCGGCGGAAGCCCGTCTCGACGAGCAGCCGATGGCTGTCGGCGCCGGCAGGGAGCTCCGGAATGAACGAGACACGCCGCCAGGGTCTCCGCGGCCATCGTCGCCGTAGCGCCACCAGCGTCGCCGCGAGCGGCGGATCCGGTTTGAGCCAGAGCGGGCCGCGATGGATCGAAATGCGACTGAACACCGACATCGCCCGGCGCTCCAGCACGAGCACGCAGCCGAGCTCGCCGGAGCCGTCCCGGATCACGCCGAAATGCGGGATCTGCCCTTCGACCGCCGGCATCGCCTGGGCATAGGCCCAGGATTGCGGCAGCGTGCCGCCGTCGACCGTGCCGATCAGGCGCCGCCAGTCATCGACGGTCGCTTCGTTCCAGACGATCTCGACCGGCGATCCTGGCATCCCTCAGCGGGCGACCCAGCCGCCATCGACCGGCAGCGTGTGCCCGGTCACCATCGCCGCCGCGTCGGAGGCAAGATAGAGGACAGCATCGGCGATCTCGTCGGCCTCGGCCAGGCGGCCCAGCGGCGTCATGCCTTCGATCGCCGCCTTCATCTGCGCATCGGAGAGCAGCCGCGCGGTCAGAGGCGTGCGCACGAAGGTCGGCGCCACCGCGTTGACGCGGACGCCGCGCCCCGCCCATTCGACCGCGAGAGCGCGGGTGAAGTTGACCAGCGCGCCCTTGGTCGAGTGATAGGCGAGGTTCGGATAGAGCCCGCCGCCGACGAGACCCATGATCGAAGCGATGTTGACGACGCTGCCGCGGCCTTGCGCGAGCATCACCTTTCCCGCCTCGCGGGCGCAGAGGAAGGAGCCGTTCAGGTTGATGCGCAGCACCTTCTCCCAGGTGGCGAGATCGAGCGCCTCGGAAGGCTGGCGCGCGGCGAGGCCGGCATTGTTGATCAGGATGTCGAGCCGCCCCCAGGCACGCGCGACCTCGGCCATGACCGCCACGACCCGCGTCTCGTCGGCGACGTCGAAGACATGCGCGACGGCCTCGATCCCTTCTCCTTTCAGCGAGGCGACCGCCTTCTCCGCGCGTTCGGCGTTGATGTCGGCCACCGCGATGCGGGCGCCGGCGCGTCCGAGGGCCTGGGCGCTGGCGAAGCCGATGCCGGACGCGGCACCGGTGACGACGGCGACGCGACCGTCCAGACGAAAGCGGGCGAAAGCATCGGCCATGACGAACCTCTGTGTCGAGAATCCCGGATTGCGATCCGCAAGATGCGGCGGGCGCCAAGCGCGGGCAAGGGGTTGGGAGCCGATCCCGGAACGCGCCGCCCTTTGGGCTTGCCAGGGGAGCCTAGGCGGCGTCCATGATTCGACCGTGGACGACATCAGGTCATGGCATCCGAAGCTCGCCGCTCTGCATGCCTATTGGCAGGCGCAGAAGCCGCGGCCCGATCTCCTGCCGTCGCGCGCTCATATCAGCCCGGCCGACATCCCTGCCCTGCTGCCGAACATCTATCTGCTCGACGTGCTCGAGAACCCGCTCCGGTTCCGGTACCGCCTCGTCGGGACGAAGCTGCTCTATGCCGGCGACCGTGAGCTGACCGGCCTCTTCATGGAGGAGGCGCATCCCAACTTCTTCATCGCCGCGCCCTATCCCGACTATGTCGCCTGCGTGCGCGAGCATCGGATCAACCGGCGCCTCGGCTCGCCGGTCTTCGACTGGGACCGCGAGCATGTGCGCATCGAGCGGCTCCTGCTGCCGCTCGCGAGCGACGGCATCAGAGTCGACATGATCCTCGGCCTGTCTGTTTTCTACGACGCCGAGGGGCGAGAGCTATGACGTCATCCGCTCCGCGAGACGCGCGAGGCCACGCGCGGCCGCGTCCGGCGGACCGGTCTCGGTGCTGAGACCCAGCACCGCAAGCGCCTCCGCGTAGCGCGCTGCCAGCGTCGCGCCGCCGACGACCAGCACCCGCTCCGCCCCGCCGAAGAAGTCGCGCGCGCCGCGGATCTCGTGGCCGATGGCGATGCCGGAGAGCAGCGAAGACAGGGACTCCGCCGGCCACCGCGAGAACAACCCGCCGGTGCGGACGCGGAACAGGTGGTGCAACAGCCCGCCGGCTTCGGCAGAAGCGGCGATGCCTGCCTCGAACGCTCTTGCATCATGCGCATCGCCGGTCATCAACCGGCCGAGGATCGTGTGCTTCGACATCGCGGCGAAGAACTCTCCGGTGAGGAAGGTTGCGAAACGGAGGATGCGTCCGTCGACCACCTCCACCCATTTGCTGTGGCTGCCGGGCAGAACCATGACCTGACGGCCTGCACCGGAAACGCCGATGATCTGCGTCTCCTCGCCCCGCATGACGTCGTCGGCACCGCTCGTCGAGCGCCAGGAGAGGCCGGGCACGAAAGCGATCTGCCGGCCTCGGCTGGTGGCATGACGGGTCAGCCGCGCAGCGATCTCTTCCGCGCCGGCCGGGCACGGGCAGTACGGCACCTCGACCCAGCCCTGGCGGCTGCCGATCATGCCTGAGAGCAGGATCGGGGCACGCGGATAGGAGTCGACCCAGAGGCCGCAATGGTTCTCGAAGCAGGCATCGAAGTCCTCGACCGAGAGAATGCCGTCGGCGGCCTCGCGCCGATCCAGCACCCGGCCGCGTTCATCCATCAGATAGGCGCGGAAGCTGGTCGTGCCCCAGTCGACCCCGATCAGCTGCTTCGATCCGCGCGGCCCCGTGCTCTGCTTGACGGCCGTCATGCGCACCCTTCTAAATGCCTGCAATCGCCGGGAGGATAGCGCGGACATGGCCGCACGCAAGAAAACGACGGCCGATCTCGCCGATCGCCTGCTCAAATGCTACGCCTCTGCCGTGCACGACGTGCTGAAGGGCATGGGCCACGGCAATTGCGTGCTGCCCTCGGCGATCCGCCCGCTCGATCCGAAGATCAAGGTCGCGGGCGAGATCTACACCATCTCCGGCCGGGTCGACCGGACCCTCTCCAAGCACGAGACGCTGCTGCGCTGGGCGCGGGTGCTCTCCAAGGTGCCCGCCGGCAAGGTCATCGTCTGCCAGCCCAACACCTATGCGATCGCGCTGATGGGCGAGCTCTCCGCCCGCGCGCTGATGGTGAAGAAGACCCGAGGCTACGTCGTCGACGGCGCCTGCCGCGACACCGACTTCATCCTCGACATGCGCTTCCCGGTGTTCTGCACGCACAACACGCCGGCCGATATCGTCGAGACCTGGACGCCGGACGAGCACCTGTTCGGCGAGCCCGTCACCATCGGCACCGTGACGATCGGCAGCGGCGACTATCTTCTCGGCGACCGCGACGGCGTCGTCGTCCTGCCGAAGGAAAAGGCGGCCGAGGCCGTCGCCGAGACCGAGCGCGTCGTCTCGACCGAGAGCGACATGCGAAAGTCGATCCTGGCCGGCATGGATCCCGAGAAGGCCTACCTCAAATACGGCAAGTTCTGACCATGACCCTCGACATCGCCAACTCCCTCCCCACCGACTGGAAAAGCGCCACGCTCGTCGGCCGCGTCTGGGTGCCATCCGTCGACGGGCCTTCCGTGGTCAAGGTGACGCCCGACGGCGTCTTCGACATCACGCGCGCCGCGCCGACCATGGCCGATCTCTGCAATTCCGACGACCCGCTGGGCAAGGTGCGCGCCGCCAAGGGCGAGCGGCTCTGCAGCGCCGAGGAGCTGCTCGCCAACAGCGAGGCAGGATCGATCGACCCGAAGAAGCCGCATCTGCTGGCGCCGGTCGACCTGCAGGCGGTGAAGGCCTGCGGCGTCACCTTCGTCACCTCGATGCTGGAGCGCCTGGTCGAGGAGCAGGCCAAGGGCGATCCGTCCAAGGGCGACGCGATCCGCGCCGAGATCCAGAAGGAGATCGGCACCAGCCTGAAGGCGCTGAAGCCCGGCTCCGAGGAGGCGATGCGGCTCAAGGAGCTGCTGATCAAGCGCGGGCGCTGGTCGATGTATCTCGAGGTCGGCATCGGGCCGGATGCCGAGGTCTTCACCAAATGCCCGCCCATGGCCTCGGTCGGTACCGGTGCCGAGATCGGCATCCACCCGGGCTCGACATGGAACAATCCCGAGCCCGAGATCGTCATGATCGTCAGCGCCGAGGGAAAGATCGTCGGCGGCAGCCTCGGCAACGACGTCAATCTGCGCGACGTCGAGGGCCGTTCCGGCCTGCTGCTCGGCAAGGCCAAGGACCAGAACGCCTCCAGCGCCATCGGCCCGTTCATCCGCCTCTTCGACGAGGGCTACACGCTTGACGACCTCCGCAACACCGTGGTCGAGCTCCGCGTCGACGGGCTCGACCAGTTCGTGCTCGACGGCGCTTCCTCGGTCGCCGAAATCAGCCGCGACCTGACCGACCTGGTGGCGCAGACGATCAGCCGCAATCACCAGTATCCGGACGGCGTCTGCCTCTATTCCGGCACCATGTTCGCGCCGATCAAGGACCGCTCGAAGCCGGGCTCAGGCTTCACCCATGAGCTCGGCGACCTCGTCACCATCCGCGCCGAGCGGCTGGGGGCGCTGATCAACCGGGTGACCCGCACCGACAAGGCGCCGCCCTGGACCTTCGGCGCCACCGCCCTGATGCGGAACCTCGCCAGGCGCGGGCTTCTCTCCTAGAGCATTTTGCGATCAAGATGATAGATATCCGGTGTGTCGGAAGTAGTTCTGGCATTCGCTGGGATGGAATTGATCGAGGATGTGGCCGATGCGGATCCATAGCGCGTCACGAGTTCGTTCTGCA
>VGEH01000032.1 GCA_016869375.1 Alphaproteobacteria bacterium
CAGATGCTCCATCTGCGACCCCGGTCCAATGAGACAAGACGTTGCGTCCTATGGCTCAAATGGATTCGACGCCGCCCAGTTCAATGGTTCATCTGGGAAATGCGGGTTCACCCTGACCCAGACCTTGTTCGCGATCACGCCCGGACCGGCGGTGCTGCTGACGGTCTCGCACGGCATGAAGTCCGGCTGGGGCGTCTCGCTGAAAGCCGCGCTGGGCGCGCAGGCAGGCAACGGCATCTACTTCCTGCTCTCCGCCGTCGGCCTCGGCGCCATCCTTTCCACCTCCGAGACGCTGTTCCACATCGTCAAGTATGCCGGAGCCGCCTACCTGATCTATATCGGGATCCGGACGATCTGGCAGTCGACGCGCGCCGCCGAACCGCAACGTGCCTATGCCGGCATTCTGACCCAGCCCTTCGTCCAGGCCGTGCTGACCCAGCTCGCCAATCCGAAATCGGTGCTGTTCTTCGGCGCGCTGATGCCGCAGTTCATCGATCCGTCAGGCGACCTCTTGTTGCAATACGCGCTGTTCGCCGCCGCCTGCGTGCTCTCCGAGATGCCGGTGCTCGCCGTCTATGGCTGGCTTGCGGCGCAGGGCCGCCGCGCCTTCGTCGGGCCGAAGGTCGCGATCTGGCGCGAGCGTCTTTCCGGCGGTGCGCTGGTCGCGGTCGGCGCCAGCCTCGCCGCGATCAAGCGCTCGGCGCCCTGAGCAGCGTCTTCGCCCGCAGCGCGATCAGCGCGCCGATCACATCGATGGTCGGGGTCGGAACCCCGATCATCCGCGCGATCTCCTGCACCGAGAGGATCAGGCCGTCGGCCTCGATCGGACGGCCGCGCTCGACGTCCTGAAGCGTCGAGCTCTTGAAGCTGCCGAGGCTCTTCATGATGCCGACGCGCTCCTCGACGGAGCCAGGGATGGTGACGCCGAGGGCCTTGGAGACGGCGATTCCTTCCCTCAGCATCGCCATGACCACCTCGCTCGTCTGCGGATGCTCCAGCATCTCGATCGAGGTCGCATAGGTGAGCGCGCTCACCGTGTTGCCCGACATGTTGCCGATCAGCTTGTGGCAGATATCGCCGCGGATCGCGGCCGAACCCTGCATGGTGAGGCCGGGAACCGTCATCTCCCTGACCAGGCGCTCGAGCCTCGGCGTCACTCCACCCTTGGGCTCGCCCAGCACCCAGCGGCCGCCGAAGGAGTGCGTAATCTCGGCCGGCGCCGTCACCTCGGCGGCGATGTAGAGGACGCAGCCGATGACGCGGTCGATCGGGATGCCGGCGGCGAGGCGACCATCGGGATCCAGGGTCGACAGCCGCCGCCCCTCGAGCGCGCCGCCTATGCCTGAGAAGAACCACCAGGGGATACCGTTGAGCGCAGCGACGATCGGCGTCTCCGATCCGAGCAGAGGTCCGAGCCTCCCGGCAACCTCGCCGAGCGACGGCGCCTTCACCGTCAGGATCACCACGTCCTGGACGCCGGCTTCCTCCGGCGTCGCCGCGGCCCGGACCGGCGCGGTGAAGCGTTCGTCCTTGGCGATGTAGCTGAGCTGGCCCTTCTCGCGGATCGCGTCCAACTGGCTGCCGCGCGCGATCACCGTCACGTCGTGCCCGGCCCTAGCCCAAAGCGCCGCCGCGTGCCCGCCGACCGCGCCGGCGCCATAGATGCAGATTTTCAATGCCTTCTCCCTGTTCCGGGCCGCCCCACCTACCGGCCCCGGAGCCCCGGATCAAGCTGGTCGTGCGGTTGACAGGGTCGCGGACCGCCCGGATAGTTGGTGGCTTCCGCCCCCGGCCCATGGTTCGGGGGCTCATTCTTCCGGGAGCCGACCGTGACCGCCGCCGCCGTGATGCCGACCTATGGTCGCTACGATATCGCCTTCGAGAGAGGCGAAGGCCCCTATCTCTACGCGACCGACGGCCGACGCTTCCTCGATTTCGCCGCCGGCATCGCCGTCAACGCGCTCGGCCATTCGCATCCGAAGCTGGTCAGGGCCCTGGCCGATCAGGGCGCCAAGCTCTGGCACGTCTCCAACCTCTACCGCATCCCCGAGCAGGAGAAGCTGGCGGAGAAGCTGACCAAGCACACTTTCGCCGACAAGGTCTTCTTCTGCAATTCGGGCGCCGAGGCGCTCGAGGGTGCTATCAAGCTCGTGCGCAAGTATCACGACGATACCGGCCATCCTGAGAAGTTCACGGTGATCGGCTGCAGCGGCGCCTTCCATGGCCGCACGCTCGCCACCCTCGCCGCCGCCGGAAACGAGAAGTATCTGAAGGGCTTCGATCCGGCTGTTGAAGGCTTCAAGCAGGTCGCCTTCGGCAATCTGAACGAGCTTCGGGCCGCGATCGACGGCAACACCGCGGCCATCCTGGTAGAGCCAGTGCAGGGCGAGGGCGGCATCAAGCCGGCGCAGCTCTCCTATCTCCGCGAGCTCCGCAAGATCGCCGACGAGTTCGGCGTGCTGCTCGTCTTCGACGAGGTCCAGTGCGGCATGGGCCGTTCCGGCAAGCTCTTCGCCCATGAATGGGCGGGCGTCACGCCGGACGTGATGTGCATCGCCAAAGGCCTCGGCGGCGGCTTCCCGGTTGGAGCCTTCATGGCCACCGACAAGGCAGCGGTCGGCATGACCGCCGGCACCCATGGCTCGACCTTCGGCGGCAACCCGCTGGCGATGGCGGTCGCGAACGCAGTCATGGACGTGATGCTGGAGCCGGGATTCCTCGAGCGCGTCGACAAAATCGCGCGCCTGCTCTGGAAGGAGCTCGAGGGCGTGGTCAAGCGCCACCCGAAGGTGTTCATCGAGGTGCGCGGCGCCGGGCTCATGGTCGGGCTCCGCTGCCATGTGCCCAATACGCAGCTCGTCGACAAGCTTCGCGAGAACGGCATGCTCACCGTCGGTGCCGGCGAGAACGTCGTGCGCCTGGTGCCGCCGCTGATCATCGACGAGTCCCATGTCCGCGAGGCGGTCGAGAAGATCGACAAGGCCGCATCGCAGCTCGCCGCCTGACGACGCCCCATGTCGCCCAAGCATTTTCTGGACCTCGACGCGTTCGAGGCGAAGACCCTCCGTTCCATTCTGGACGATGGCGCCCAGATGAAGCGCGAGCTCAAGGCCGGCAAGCGCACGCGCCAGTTCGAAGGCAAGACGCTGGCGATGATCTTCGAGAAGCCTTCGACCCGCACGCGGGTCAGCTTCGATGTCGCCATGCGCCAGCTCGGCGGCGAGACCATCATGCTCTCGGCCGCGGAGATGCAGAGCGGCCGCGGCGAGACCCCGGCCGATACCGCGCGCGTGCTCTCCCGGTACGTCGACGTGATCATGATGCGGACCTTCCAGCCCTGGAAGCTGCACGAGATCGCCCAGTACGCGACAGTGCCGGTGATCAACGGCCTCACCGACAACAGCCATCCCTGCCAGCTAATGGCCGATGTCATGACCTTCGAGGAGCATCGCGGCCCGATCAAAGGTAAGGTCGTCACCTGGTCGGGCGACGGCAACAACGTCGCCGCCTCCTGGGTGCATGCCGCCGTCCGCTTCGACTTCGAACTCCGCCTCGCCTGCCCGGCCGAGCTCAACCCGCCGGACAATCTGATCCGCTGGGCCCAGAGCCAGGGCGGCAAGGTCTCGGTGACCGAGGACGCCGATGCCGCCGCGCGCGGCTCGGACTGCGTCGTCACCGATACCTGGGTGTCGATGAACGACACGACCCAGGGCGAGACCCGCCACAATCTGCTCGCGCCCTACCGCGTCGACGATCGCCTGATGAAATTGGCCAAGCCCGACGCCATCTTCATGCATTGCCTGCCGGCTCATCGCGGCGACGAAGTCACCGCCTCGGTGATCGACGGGCCGCAGTCGGTAGTTTGGGACGAGGCGGAGAACCGCCTCCACGTACAGAAGGCGATACTCTCGTGGTGTCTCTCTTAGGATGGCGTTGAAGGCGGAGACGATCGGTGCCGAGCACACCGACGACGTGGTGCTGCCGTTCCAGATCGATGCCCTGAACATCCGCGGCCGGATCGCGCGCCTGGGACCGGCGCTCGACACGATCCTCCGCCAGCACGCCTATCCGCGGCCGGTCAGCCGGCTCCTCGGCGAGGCGCTGGCGCTCACCTCGGCGGTCGGCTCCTCGCTCAAGTTCGACGGCGTCTTCTCGATCCAGGCCAAGGGCAACGGGCCGATCAAGCTGCTCGTCGTCGACATGACCTCGGCGGGGCATCTTCGCGGCTATGCCCAGCTCAGCGGCCGCCCGATCGCCGTCGACGAGCGGCGGCTCGACCAGCTCGTCGGTGAAGGCCAGCTTGCCTTCACCATCGACCAGGGCCCCGATACCGAGCGCTACCAGGGCATCGTCGCCCTTGGCGAGGACACGCTGGCCGGCGCGGTCGACCACTATTTCCAGCAATCCGAGCAGCTCAAGACCAAGCTCCTGATGGCTTCCGGCCTCTCGACCGCGTGGCGATCCACGGCACTGATGGTCCAGCGGCTTCCCGGCGAAAGCCTGGACCCCGATGCCTGGAATCGGACGGAGCACCTGCTTGCCAGCCTGACAGAAGACGAGCTTCTCGACCCCGATCTCAAGGCCGAGGACATCCTCTATCGACTGTTCCATGCCGAGGGCGTGCGCGTGTTCCGCCCGCGGCCGGTCGAAGCCCGCTGCCGCTGCTCGCGCGAGCGTGCCGAGGGTGCGCTGCGCCTGGTACCGGCGACGGAGCTGCCCGAGCTGATGGTCGATGGCCGATTCATCGTCACCTGCCAGTTCTGCAACGCCAGCAACATCTTCTCGGAAGCCGAGGTCCAGGCGCTGCGGGCGAGCTGACTCGCCTTCGCGGTACCAGGGTGTGATATTTCTGTTGTGCTCTCCCGAGTGCCGTTGAACGCCCGGGCTGCGGCGTTACATGTCGCTCACACACCGAGACGAGGCCACGCATGTCCCTGTTCAGGAAGCTCGCTCTTCTCGCCGTCGTCGTTCTTCCGGCCTGCGCGGCACCGGCGCCGGTGCGCCTTCCCGACATGACCTTCACCGACCGGCCGCGCTTCCTGATGGATGTCGCCAATGTCCAGGTCGTCGACCAGTACCAGCCGCCCTTCCGGCTGCCCAATATCGAGCATCAGGTGGTGGTGCCGCCCGCGCGCGCCATCGAGCGCTGGGCGCGCGACCGGCTGGTCCCGGTCGGCAACAGCGGCGTCGCGATCGTCACCGTCAAGGATGCACGCATGCTTGAGCATTCGCTGCGCGTGACGCCGGGCGTGCAGGGCGTGTTCACCAAGGAGCAGGCGGCGCGCTACGAGGTCATCGTCGAGGCAACGGTCGCGGTACGGCCCGGCTCCGGCAACATGCCGAGCGACGCCATCGCGACCGCTAGGGCCGAACGGAGCCGCACCGTCGCCGAAGGCATCTCGCCGAACGAGCTCGACCGCGTGCATTACGAGCTGGTCGAGGGCGTGATGCGCGATCTCGATCAGCAGCTTGACACCAATATCCGGCGCTTCCTTGTCGGCTATATACGCGAGATCCGCTAGCGCTCGAAGGCCGAGAGGAAGGCGACCGCGTTCGGTCCGAGACTGGCGGCGAGATAGCCGCCTTCCTGGATCAGGATCGCCGGCAGCCCGAGCGCCTCGATCGCCACTGCGATCCGCCGGAACCCTTCGGTCGAAATCTTGAGCACGCCCAGCGGATCGTCCGCCGCCGCATCGAAGCCGAGCGAGATCAGCAGGACTTCCGGCTGGAAGGCCCGGATGCGATCGAGCGCGCGGGACAGCGCACTCAGATATGCATCGTCGCCGGTCCCAGGCGGCAGCGGCAGGTTGAAGGTCGCGCCGGCCCCGGCATCGGCGCCGGTCTCTTCCGCATAGCCAGCATAGAACGGATAGTAGACAGCTGGATCCGCGTGCAGCGAGACGAACAGCACGTCAGGCCGGCGCCAGAAGATTCCTTGCGTACCGTTCCCGTGATGCACGTCGACATCCAGGATGGCGACGCGGCCCTTCGCCCTGGCCGCAACCTCGGCCGCGACCGCGACGTTGTTGAGCAGGCAGAAGCCTCCCGCCTGATCGGCATATGCGTGATGGCCAGGCGGGCGACAGAGCCCATAGGCGGCACGTTCGCCGGCGACCACGGCCTCGGTCGCCGACAACGCGCAGTCCACGGCAGCGAGGGCGCCCATCCAGGTGCCCTCGCCGACCGGGCAGGCGGTGTCGGCCACGTACCATCCGGCCTGCGCCACCGGATGCGCGCGCAGCGTCGCCATGTTCCGGCCCGGGTGAACGTTCGGCACGATCTCGGCTGAGGCGCCCGGCAATCCCTGCCACGCCCGGTACCCGTCCTTCAGGAAGGCGAGATAGCCCGCATCGTGAACCGCCTCGACCGCGGCGGTGCCATGTTGCTTCGGCGTCTCGATGCGATGGCCGGCTGCGCTCAGCGCCTTGAGCAGCACCTCGGCCCGCTCCGGCTTCTCGGGGCTGTCGACGACCTTGCCGCGGAAGATGAAGCTCTTCGGGTCGTGGCGGAGATGATCGGGGGAATAGAAGACGCGCATGCAGCGGGAGTATCCGATGGCCTCGCGCCCGCTACAATGGGCCGGCTGCCAGGGGAGAGGCGATGAAGCGCAACCTCGCGATCGACGGCGACCGGCTCTGGAAGAGCCTGATGGAGATGGCGAAGATCGGCGCCACGGCCAAGGGCGGGAACGCGCGCCTGGCCGCGACCGACCTGGATCGCGAGGGCCGCGATCTCTTCGTCTCCTGGGCCAAGGAGGCGGGCTGCACCGTCTCGGTCGATCGCATCGGCAACGTCTTCATCCGGCGCCCCGGCCGAGATGGGAACCGCCCGCCGGTCGTCACCGGAAGTCATCTCGATACGCAGCCCACGGGCGGGCGCTTCGACGGCGTCTATGGCGTGCTCGCCGGGCTCGAGGTCGTCCGCACCCTCAACGACCACGGCATCGAGACCGAGGCGCCGATCGAGGTCGCGGTCTGGACCAATGAAGAAGGCTCGCGCTTTTCGCCGGCGATGATGGGTTCCGGCGTCTTCGCCGGAGTGTGGCCGGTCGAGGAGATCGAGGCCAAACAAGACATCGACGGCAGGCGCCTCGGCGACGAGCTGAAGCGCATCGGCTACGCTGGCGACGCGAAGGTCGGCGGCCGGCCTTTCACCGCCTATTTCGAGGCGCATATCGAGCAAGGCCCGATCCTGGAGGCCGAGGGCAAGACCGTCGGCGTGGTGACAGGCGCGCAGGGTCAGCGCTGGTACGAGATCACGGTCACCGGGCAGGAAGCCCATGCCGGCCCGACGCCGATGCCGCGGCGCAAGGACGCGCTGGTCGGCGCATCGCGCATGATCGACGCGGTCAACCGCATCGGGCTCGCGCATCTGCCCTACGCCTGCGCCACCGTCGGCTTCATCCAGTCGAGCCCGAACAGTCGCAACACGATCCCGGGCAAGGTCTTCTTCACCGTCGACTTCCGTCACCCCGACGATTCGACGCTTTCCGAAATGGACCGCGAGCTGAAGCGGGTCTGCCGCGAGATCGCGCATGCCTCCGGCCTCACGGTCGAGATCAAGGATTTCTGGTACTTCCCGCCGACGCCCTTCGATGCCGCCTGCGTCGATGCCTTGCGCAAGGCGACCGAGCGGCTGGGCTACCCCTCGCGCGAGATCGTCTCGGGCGCCGGCCACGATGCCGTCTATGTCGCGCGCGTGGCGCCGACGGCGATGATCTTCGTGCCCTGCGAGAACGGCATCAGCCACAACGAGGTCGAGAACGCGAAGCCGGAGGATCTTACTGCCGGCTGCAACGTGCTCTTGAGCGCGATGCTCGAAAAGGCAGTAACTACGACCTGACCATCCGGCCACCGAGCTGGGTCAGCCTGGCGACGATCGCGTCGTAGCCGCGATCGAGGTGGTCGAGGCCGGCCAGCACGGTCTCGCTTTCGGCCGCGAGGCCGGCGATCAGCAGAGCCGCCGCGGCTCGCACGTCGGTTCCGGTCACCGACGCACCGGTCAGCCTGGGCACGCCGCGGATCACCGCGGTCGAGCCGCGGACGACGATGTTGGCTCCCATCTTCCGGAGCTCATCGACGTGGCGGAAGCGCTGGTCGAAGATTGTCTCGGTGATGCTGCTGGCGCCGTCCGCCAGCGTCAGCATCGCCATGATCGGCGCCTGCAGGTCGGTTGCCACGCCCGGATAGGGCTGGGTTACGAGATCGATGCCGTTGAGCCGGTCGCCGGTCCGGCGGGCGATGATCAGCCCGTCGCCGCTGTCCTTGAGGGTGATGCCAGCCGACTCGAGCGCCGGCGCCGCCGCGCCGAGAAGCGCGCGATTGGCATTGCTGATCGTGATCTCGCCGCCGGTCATGGCCGCAACGCAGGCGACGGTCCCGATCTCGATGCGGTCCGGCATCACGCGATGGACGACGCCAGCAAGCGGCAGGCCGCCATGGATCACCAGCATGTCCGTGCCGATGCCGTCGATCTTGGCGCCCATGCCGGTCAGGCAGTAGGCGAGATCGGCGATCTCCGGCTCCAGCGCCGCGTTGCGCAGCACGGTCGGTCCGTCGGCCAGCACGGCGGCCAGCATCAGGTTCTCGGTCGCGCCGACGGAGACTCGCGGGAAGACGTATTCGGTGCCTTTGAGGCCGTTCGGCGCTCGCGCCCTGACGACGCCGTCGACGATCTCGACCGTGGCGCCCATCGCGCGGAAGCCCGCGAGGTGGAAGTCGATGCCGCGGAGCCCGATCGCATCGCCGCCGGGCATCGGTATGTCGGCCTCGCCAGTGCGCCCCAGAAGAGCGCCCATCAGCAGGACCGAGGCCCGCATGCGGCGGACCAGCTCGGCATCGATCGCACCGGCGCGGGCGCGGTCGGCCGACATGGTCAAGGACAACCCATCGCCGGTATTCGACCATTGGAGGCCGACGCCGAGGCTCTGGAGCAGCGCTGAGAGGATGGCGACGTCGAGGCTGGCCGGCAGGCCGCGGAGGGTGACGAGGTGGGGCGTCAGCAGGCCAGCCACCATCAAGGGGAGCGCCGCGTTCTTGGCGCCGCTCACCTCGTAACGGCCGTTCAGGGGGACGCCGCCCTGGATCGTCAGCCGGTCGCCGCGGACCGCCTGCCACCAGGGAGCTGCCGAAGCGATCGAAGCCTGCGCGCGCGACATCCATGCCCCCGGTCAGTTGATGCGCAGTATAAAACCGAAGGGACCGATTAGATGCGCCGAAGCCGGCCCGAGCACCAAATGAGCAGACCGAAGAGGACCAGGGCACCCGCCTGATGCGCGGCCGCGAGCCCGACCGGCACGTGGATGAGCAGCGTCAGGATACCCAGGCTCACCTGAACCGCCGCCATCGCCGCCAGGAGCTCCACGGGGATGCGCTGCGCCGGCGACAGCGATTCGCGCCGAGCCCGCACCCAGAACACGAGGATGCCGAGCGCCAGCAGCTTGGCGAGCCAGCGATGCAGGAACTGCACGGCAGCTGGCGTCGCGAAGAAGGTCCCGGCGTCGCCGGCCAGGCGCACTTCGTCCGGGATCCACTGATCGCCCATCAGCGGGAAGGTGTCGTAGACGAGCCCCGCATCGAGCCCGGCGACCAGCGCGCCCGACAGGATCACGACGAAGGCAAAGGCGGCGAGGACCGCCGACATGCGCCGAAACCCCAGTGACGCCTGAAGCCGTGGCGCCGGATCGAGGCGCTCGATCAGGGCCAAAAGCAGGCCGTAGACCAGGACCGCAAGGCCGAGATGCGTGGCGAGGCGGTAATGGCTGACATGCGGGGCGTCGACGAGGCCCGAAGCCACCATCCACCAGCCGACCACGCCTTGCAGCCCGCCGAGCACGAGCGCCAGGAGCAGCCAGGGCTTGAGCCAGGGGGCGAGCCGGCCCTTCCACCAGAACCAGGCGAGCGGCAGCGCGAAGACCAGCCCGATCAGCCGGCCCCAGAGCCGATGGATGTACTCCCACCAGAAGATGGTCTTGAAATCGTCGAGCCCCATCCACGAATTGAGCTTCTGGAACTCCGGCGTCGACTGGTACTCGGCGAACAGCTTCTGCCAGTCGGCCTCCGAGAGCGGCGGCAGCGCGCCGATCAGCGGCCGCCATTCGACCATCGACAGACCGGACTCGGTCAGCCGCGTGATTGCACCGATGATCGCCATGGCGAAGACCATGGCCGCGGTGAGGAAAAGCCAGGCGACGACGGGACGGGACGAGGCTTCCGACATGGCCGCATTATGCGAAGGGGCTCCGGGCGGCACCAGAGCGACCAAGCGTCGCGCGGCTCCGAACCATTGAATTATTGTCGAAAGCGGAGCGAAAAGAGACGAAAACCGTCGCCGAATCGGAGTGACGATCCCCATATTTCGCGCTACCTCCTCTGCTTCCCGAGACGCGGATTCCCGACTTGACCGAGACGCTTCAGCTCGCCGACGGCTTTGCCTTTGCCGATCTCTACGACCGTAATGGGCTTGTCCGCCTGGACGGGAAGTTCACTGCGCATCTGAAGGAGTCCGACGCCGGCCTCTTCAACCGGTTGATGACGGCGCGCGCCCAGCCGGACAGCCTGGCGGCCAAGGACGAATCCCAGCTCGTCATCGACCTGGCGCCGCATCTCGAGGATTTCACGGCCCACCTCTTCCGTATCGAGGCGGAGGTCCGTGCTCTCGCCGCCCGTCATGACGCACTGGCACCGCTCTACGAGGTGAAGCGCCTGTTCGTGCAGCGGCGCGCGGTCAAGGAAGTGAATGCCGAGACCGCCGCCGGCCTCGACGGCGCAGCGCTCACCCGCAACCTCGAAGCGCTGATCGGCGGCACGCTGACCGAGGAGAGCTACGCCATCGCCGTCACGCGCTGGCTTGCGGACGAAGCGGCCAACGCGGACGCGATCGAAGTCGCCAAGAAATACGCCGGCTGGGCGGTGCACACGGCCGAGGGCAAGGCCAAGCATCGCCGCGGCGTGCTGTTCAAGGCGCCGCGCAAGGTCGATCCCATGCATCTGGTCCCGGTCGAGACCATCGTGCATGACGGCGTCGAGATGCTGCGCCTCGACCCGCATCACTGGCGCCGCCGCGAGGGCTTCGCGCTGACCGATGCCGGCATGGATCTCAAGGGCGCGCTCGACCACGCGAATTACTGCATCTGGTGCCACAACCAGGGCAAGGACAGCTGCTCGAAAGGCCTCAAGGACCGCAAGACTGGGCAGTTCCAGAAGAGCGCCTTCGGCATCCCGCTCGCGGGCTGCCCGCTCGAGGAGAAGATCTCCGAGATGAACCTGGTGAAGAGCCAGGGCAACTCGGTCGGCGCGCTCGCCATCGTCGCCATCGACAACCCGCTCTGCGCCGCGACCGGGCACCGGATCTGCAACGACTGCATGAAGGCCTGCATCTACCAGAAGCAGGAACCGGTCGACATTCCGCAGGTCGAGACGCGGACGCTGAAGGACGTGCTGTCGCTGCCCTGGGGCTTCGAGATCTACGGTCTGCTGACGCGCTGGAACCCGCTCAACATCCGCCGGCCGCTGCCGAAGCCGGATTCGGGCTACAAGGTGCTCGTGGTCGGCCTCGGCCCCGCCGGCTTCAATCTCTCGCATCACTTGGTCAATGACGGCCACGCCGTCGCCGCGATCGACGGCCTCAAGATCGAGCCCTTGCCGGCGGAGATATCCGGCGTCGAGGCCCTCGGCCGCCGCGTCCCGTTCCAGCCGATCCGCGATATCAGCGTGCTCAACGAGCCGCTCGACCACCGCGTTATGGCCGGCTTCGGCGGCGTTGCCGAGTACGGCATCACGGTCCGCTGGGACAAGAACTTCCTCAAGATCGTGCGCCTCCTGCTCGAACGCCGCGCCGAGTTTGCGATGTATGGCGGGGTGCGCTTCGGCGGCACGCTGACCGTCGACGGCGCCTTCGCGCTCGGCTTCGATCACATCGCTCTCTGCATGGGTGCCGGGCGGCCGACCATCGTCTCGATGAAGAACGGGCTCGCGCGCGGCGTGCGCGCCGCCTCCGACTTCCTGATGGGCCTGCAGCTCACCGGCGCGGCCAAGGGCGAGAGCCTCGCCAATCTCCAGATCCGGCTTCCCACCGTCGTCATCGGCGGTGGCCTGACCGCGATCGACACCGCGACCGAGACGCGGGCCTATTATCCGATCCAGGTCGAGAAGTTCCGGCAGCGCTACGAAGAGCTGGTCGCCGAGCGCGGCGTCGACGCGGTGCGGGCGGGCTGGACGCTGGAGGAGGCCGAGGTCTCCGAGGAGTTTCTCGCCCATGCGGCAGCGCTCGCTGCGCCGGGAGCGGACAAGGACAAGCTGATCGATGAGTGGGGTGGCGTCACTATCGCCTATCGCCGGCGGATGATCGACGCGCCGAGCTACACTCTCAATCACGAAGAGGTCGAGAAGGCGCTCGAGGAAGGCATCCGCTTCGCCGAGAACCTGACCCCGGTCGAGGTCGAGGTCGATGTCTACGAGCATGCCCGCGCCGTCGTCTTCGAGCGCGACGGCACTTCGGTGCACCTGCCCGCCCGCTCTGTGCTGATGGCGGCGGGTACGCAGCCCAACACGGTGCTCGCGCGCGAGATGGACGGCCGTATCGAGCTCGACGGTAAGTACTTCCGCACCCTCGACGAGGACGGCAAGCCGGTGACGCCCGAGCGCATTGCCAAGCCGGAGACGCCGCATGTCCTGCTGGCGATCGAGGCCGATGGCCGCGCGCTTAGTTTCTTCGGCGATCTGCATCCGACCTTCGCCGGCAATGTCGTCAAGGCGATGGGCGGCACCAAGCAGGGCTATCCGGTGGTCAGCCGCACCCTGGCGAAGCGCGCGCCGACGCCAGTCACGCGCCAGGAGATGTTCGCCAGGCTCGACGACGGGCTACGCGCCCGCGTCCATGCGATCCATCGCCTGACACCCAACATCGTCGAGATCGTGATCAAGGCGCCCTTCGCGGCAAATGCCTTCCACCCGGGCCAGTTCTATCGCCTGCAGAACTACGAGACGCGAGCGCGGCGCGCCGACTCGACGGTGTTGACCATGGAGGGGCTTGCCGTCACCGGCGCCTCGGTCGACCGCAAGGAAGGCCTGGTCTCGACCATCGTGCTGGAGATGGGAGGATCCTCCGATCTCTGCGCCGAGCTACAGGCAGGCGAGCCGGTGATCCTGATGGGCCCGACGGGTATGCCGACGGAAACGCCGGCGGGCGAGACCGCGATTCTGGTCGGCGGAGGCCTCGGCAACGCGGTCCTGTTCTCGATCGGCGCGGCACTTCGCGCCCACGGCTCAAAGGTACTCTACTTCGCCGGCTACAAGAGCGCGGACGACCGCTATAAGGTCGAGGAGATCGAGGCGGCAGCGGACGTCATCGTCTGGTCCTGCGACCAGGGCGGCCTGACGCCGACCCGGCCGCAGGATCTCAGCTTCACCGGCAACATCATCGAGGCGATGACCGCCTATGCCCGCGGCCAGCTCGGCGCCAGGCCGATCGATCCGAAGCAGGCCGACCGGCTGATCGTCATCGGCTCGGACCGCATGATGTCGGCGGTCGCCGATGCTCGCGAAGGCGTGCTCAAGGCCTATCTCAAGCCGAGCCTGGTCGCGATCGCCTCGATCAACTCGCCGATGCAATGCATGATGAAGGAGATCTGCGCCCAGTGCCTGCAGACGCAGGTCGATCCGGTGACGGGCAAGGAGACGGTGGTTTTCTCCTGCTTCAATCAGGATCAACCGCTGGGCACGGTCGATTTCGACATGCTGCGCGCAAGGCTTTCGCAGAACGGCGCGCAGGAGAAGCTTGCCGCCCTCTGGATCGACCACTGCCTCAAGGAAATCGGCCGCCGCCCGGTCGCGGCCTAGTCGAAGTTCCGTTTCCACACCTTGGCCGGCCCGGGATGGGCATCGGCCTTGAGCGCGATCGCGTGGAGCTTCGGGCAGTTCGCCTCGAACCAGGCGCGTCCCGGACGCCAATGGGTCATGGCGCCGATGTAGAGGTCGATCGCCGAGAATCGCTCACCGAGGAACCACGGCCCTTTGGCCGCCGCCTCGACCATCCGCCAGTTCCGGCAGCGCCGCTCTATCGCGCCGCGCGAGAGCTCGGCCTGCGCCTTCTTGCCGGCGATCCACTTGTGCGGAACATCTCCGACGGCGAAGGTCGGATAGACGGCGGCGACCAGGAAGATCAGCCAGCGCAGGAACTCCGGACGGATCGGGTCATCCGCCGGCGGTGCGAGGCCCGCTTCCGGGCGAAGCTCGGAGATGTGAAGGACGATCGCCGCGCTCTCGGTCATGACGCGGCCGTCGGGCAGCACCAGTGTCGGCAGCTGGCCGAGCGGGTTGAGCGCGAGAAGCCGGTCCTGGCCTTCGCCGCGCGGATCGACCGTCTCGATCTTGTAGTCGAGGCCGCCTGTCGCGAGTGCCGCCTCGACGATCGTCGATCCCCAGCCTTCGAGGGCGTAGAGCGTGAACTCGGTCATGGTCTCCGTCCGGTGGTGCGAAGCATCAGGAACGTCGCCGAGAACATGATCAGCGCACCGACGCCCTCGGCAGCCGTGTAGCGCTCGCTGAGCACGATCGCGCCGACCAGGGCCGCGATCGCCGGCGAGACGAAGGAATAGCCGCTGGCGGCGGTCGGTCCCCAGGCAACGAGCAGGCGAAGGAAGATCGTGTAGGCGACAATGGAGCCGCCGAGCACGAGGAAGGCCCAGCCCGCGAGCACGGAGGGTTGGAGGAAACCGGCGAAGGAGGAGATCGTCGGCGCCTCGAGGAACAACGAGACGATGGCGAGGCCGGCGCCGCCGAGGACGCAATGCCAGCCCGCGAGCACGAACGCCGGCAGCTCGCGCGCGAGCGGACGCGTCAACACCGAGCCCAGGCAGAAGGAAAGCGTGCCGACGACGATCGAGACGGCACCGGCCAGAGCCTCCGGCGACGGATCGATCGTGGCGCGCCCCTGGAACATGACGAAGAGCCCGACGACCCCGAGCGCGACCGCGGCCATCCGCGTCCAGGAGAAGCGGTCCTGCCCGGCGAGCACGGCGATGAGGAAGACACCGACCGGGATGAGCGAGAGGTTGATGACCGCCGAGAAGCCGGTCGGCACATAGCGCAGCCCCCAGAACAGCGGGCCGTAGCAGATCGTGTTCACCAGCATCGCCGTGTAGAAGATCTTGAAGCCGCAGCCGCGCACCATCACGCGATGGCCGGCGAACCACGCCATCGCCAGCAGCAGCGGGCCGGCGGCGAGAAAGCGGCAGGCGGCGAAGAACACCGGCGGCAGCACCTCGACGCCGGCACGGATGGCGATCCAGGTCAGCCCCCAGATCAGGCACATGACGGCGAAGAAGAAGATCGCCCAGCCTCGCGTCAACGCTCGCTCGGTCGAGAATGCTTGTAACTGCATAGACGGTTAGAATGCGCAGCCGCGCGTCGCGCGTCAACCGCAGAAGCGGCTAACGCCCGATCCGCACCAGCGGGCCGCGGTCGCCGCGGAGGCGATCGAAGGAGACGACCATGCCGCGCGCGGCCGCAGCCCCCTGCACCGCCTCGATCATCGAGAGCAGCTGCAAGCGCGCATCGAGGTGCTCGTCCTCGCGCAGGTTCGACATGATCAGCCAGTTGCCGCCGGCCGCTGCCTTGGTCCTAGGACGGCGACCGACATAGAGTTCGAAGTGGCGGTTGGTCAGCCAATGAACTTCGAGCACAGCGGGCATCGGGGACTCGTCATCCTCGAGCAGCAGCACATCGACATAGGTGCGCAGATATTCGGCGGCAGTCGACCAGGATTCGGCGACCTGGAGGAAGGAAGCGAGATCGCGCGGCAGCACGGTCAGGAATTCCGGCCGGGCGGTCGAGAGGCCTGGACGCCGGCGCGCGCCGGTGTGCCAGCTCATGATCACCTGCCTGGGATCGACCGATCCCAGGATCGGGTGACGGATCAAAGCGCTCCACCCCTCATGAGGTGGAGTCTACCACCGTCAGTGTAGACGGAACTCGCTGCCGACGAGCCGGAACTCCGCCGCCTTGACGATGCCGGTCGAGCACACCTTCACCGAGTGAAGCTTGCCGTCGAGATTGCGGCTCCAGAAATCGAGGAACTTCTTCAGGACCGGGTAGCGAGGGGCCAAGTCGAGGGCCTGCCACACATAGCTCTGCAGCAGCTTCGGGTGATCGGGCATGTGGTAGAGGATTTCGGCGGTGGTCAGGCGGTAGCCGTCAAGCTGCCGGGCCAAGTCGCTCATCTCCGCTCCTTTCGGGTAAAGGGCTACGTCGATAAAACCTTCCACCCGCGGAAAGGTGCCACGAGTCGGCCGCTGGTCACAAATTAAATCACGCGATTTCAATAAGTTAGCAGCCGCGACAAAAGAGTGCTGCCGAAAGTTCCCCCTTCTCTTGACAGGGGAACTGGTCGAGCCTACTTCCTTGGCACTCACTGAGGGTGAGTGCTAGCAGCGTCACCCTTAAGAGACACCGAAAGATAAGGACGGAGGGTCATCATGAAGTTCAGGCCGCTGCACGACCGCGTGGTGGTCAAGCGGGTCGACGGCGACACCAAGTCGGCCGGCGGCATCATCATTCCGGACACCGCCAAGGAGAAGCCGATGGAGGGCGAAGTCGTCGCCGTCGGTCCGGGCGCGCGGGATGAGAAGGGGCAGATCCAGGCGCTCGACGTGAAGGCGGGCGACCGCATTCTCTTCGGCAAGTGGTCGGGCACCGAAGTGAAGATCGATGGGGTCGAGTACCTCATCATGAAGGAGTCCGACGTCATGGGCATCATCGAGGGTGCCTCGGCCAAGAAGAAGGCCGCTTAAGGAGGGATTTGAGAAATGGCTGCTAAGGAAGTCCGCTTTTCGACGGACGCCCGCGCGCGGATGCTGCGCGGCGTCGACATCCTCGCCGAGGCGGTGAAGGTCACCCTCGGCCCGAAGGGTCGCAACGTCGTCATCGACAAGTCGTTCGGCGCTCCGCGCATCACCAAGGACGGCGTCACCGTCGCCAAGGAGATCGAGCTCGCCGACAAGTTCGAGAACATGGGCGCGCAGATGGTAAAGGAAGTCGCCTCCAAGGCCAATGACATGGCCGGCGACGGAACCACCACCGCTACCGTTCTGGCTCAGGCGATCGTCCGCGAGGGCTCCAAGGCCGTCGCCGCGGGCATGAACCCGATGGATCTGAAGCGCGGCGTCGACCTCGCGGTCGAGGCAGTGGTCAACGATCTGGCCAAGCGCTCGAAGAAGATCAGCTCTTCCAGCGAAGTCGCCCAGGTCGGCACCATCTCGGCCAACGGCGAAGCCGACATCGGCCAGATGATCTCGAAGGCCATGGAAAAGGTCGGCAACGAGGGCGTGATCACGGTCGAGGAGGCGAAGAGCCTCGAGACCGAGCTCGACGTCGTCGAGGGCATGCAGTTCGACCGCGGTTACCTGTCGCCGTACTTCATCACCAACGCCGACAAGATGACCTGCGAGCTCGAGAACCCCTACATCCTCATCCACGAGAAGAAGCTCTCGGGCCTGCAGCCGCTGCTGCCGGTGCTCGAGACCGTCGTGCAGTCGGGGCGTCCGCTGCTGATCGTGGCCGAGGACGTCGAGGGCGAGGCGCTGGCGACCCTGGTCGTCAACAAGCTCCGTGGCGGCCTCAAGGTCTCCGCGGTGAAGGCGCCGGGCTTCGGTGACCGCCGCAAGGCCATGCTCGAGGACATCGCCGTCCTGACTAACGGTCAGGTCATCAGCGAAGACCTCGGCATCAAGCTCGAGAACGTCACCCTCGCCATGCTGGGCCAGGCCAAGCGCGTCACGATCGAGAAGGAGAACACCACGATCGTCGACGGCGCCGGCAAGAAGAAGGACATCGAGGCCCGCTGCGGCCAGATCCGCGCCCAGATCGACGAGACGACCTCGGACTACGACCGTGAGAAGCTCCAGGAGCGCCTGGCGAAGCTCGCGGGCGGCGTCGCGGTCATCCGCGTCGGCGGCGCCACCGAGGTCGAGGTGAAGGAGCGCAAGGATCGCGTCGACGACGCGATGCACGCGACCCGCGCCGCGGTCGAAGAAGGCATCGTTCCGGGCGGCGGCGTCGCCCTGCTCTACGCCATCAAGGCGCTGAGCAAGGTCCAGCCGGGCAACGACGACCAGCGCGTCGGCGTCGAGATCGTCCGCAAGGCGATCCAGGTTCCGGCCCGTCAGATCGCCGAGAACGCCGGCACCGACGGCTCCATCGTCGTCGGCAAGCTGCTCGAGTCGAAGGACGCCAACTGGGGCTACGACGCCCAGTCGGGCGAGTATGCGGATCTGGTGAAGCGCGGCATCATCGACCCGACCAAGGTCGTGCGCGTCGCTCTGCAGAACGCCGCCTCGGTCGCCGGCCTCCTGATCACCACGGAGGCGATGGTCGCCGAGAAGCCGGAGAAGAAGCCGGCTCCGTCGATGCCGCCGGGCGGTGGCATGGGCGGCATGGGCGACATGGACTTCTAAGTCCGTCGACGTCGACATGTTTATGGAAGGGGCCGCGGAGAGATCCGCGGCCCTTTCTCCTTGTACCCCGGGCTTCGGCTAGGATGGCGGCGTGAACGCCATCCTCAATGTCAGCCTCCCGGTCTTCGCCATCATCCTCGGCGGCTATCTCGCCGCCCGATCTCGGCTGCTCGGCCAGGGCTCGACCGCGGCGCTGAACGCCTTCGTCTACTACTTCGCGCTCCCCCCGCTCCTCTTCCTGTCGATGGCGCGCGTGCCGCTCTCCGAGATCTTCTACTGGCCCTATCTCGGCGCCTATGTCGGCGGCCTGCTCGGCACGGCCGTGCTCTCGCTGGTCGCCGGCCTCGTCCTGTTCCGGCGCCACGCCGCCGAGCTGTCGCTGCAGGCCATGACCGCGGTCTTCTCGAACACCGGCTATATGGGCGTGCCGCTGTTCCTGACCGCCTTCGGCGAGCAGGGGGCGCTGGCGCCTCTGATCCTCACGGTCTTCAACGGTGCCGTGGTCGTCGGCACGGTGGTCGTGCTGATCGAGTTCTCCTTGAGCAAGAGCGGCAACCCGCTCCGCATCTTCCGCGATGTCGGCGTCGCTCTTCTGAAGAACCCGCTGGTGATGTCGGCGGCCATCGGCATCCTATGGTCGGCGCTCAGGCTGCCGCTGCCGAAGCCGCTCACCAATCTCTGCGAGATCCTCGGTGCCGCCTCCGGTCCCTGCGCGCTCTTCGCCATGGGGCTGTCGTTGGTGGCCCACGCAAGCAGCGGCTCCCAGGGCGAGACCGGCTGGCTGGTCTTTCTTAAACTGATCGTTCAGCCGGCGATCACCTTCTGGCTCGCCTTCCATGTGCTCGCGCTCGATACCTTCTGGGCGATGTCGGCGGTGATCATGGCGGCCCTGCCGACAGGGGCGCTGACCTTCGTCATCGCCCAGCGCTACGGCCTCTATGTCGCGCCGGCGACCCAGGCGACACTGGTCTCGACCGTGCTTTCGGTCGTCACCGTCTCGGCGATGCTCGTCTGGTTCGGGATCGGCTGACGATCTGCTATGACTTCGCCCCCTGGAGCGTGACCGCCCATCCCTGAGGACGCCATGACTGCCGCGCCGAAAGAGATCCGCCGCGAGGACTACACGCCGCCACCCTTCCTGATCGACTCCATCGAACTCAAGGTGGATCTCGGCAAGGGCTCGACGGAAGTCGCCTCGCGCCTCTCCGTCCGTCGCAATCCCGCGGCGAAGACGCAGCCCGCCGACCTCGTCCTCGATGGCAAGAAGATCGAGCTGGTTTCGCTTCTGCTCGACGACAAGCGGCCGGTGCACGAGGTCGACGCGGAGTCTCTGACAATCCGCGGCGTCCCGGACCGCTTCACCCTCAACGTCGTAACGCGAATCAAGCCGCAGGAGAACACAGAGCTCACCGGCCTGTATGTCTCGCGCGACATGTACTGCACGCAATGCGAGGCAGAGGGCTTCCGCCGCATCACCTACTTCCTCGATCGGCCCGACGTGATGTCACGCTACACCACGATGATCGTTGCCGACCACGCAAGCCATCCGGTACTGCTCTCCAACGGCAACCTGATCGCCCGAGGCGACCTAGACGGCGGCAGGCACTTCGCCAAGTGGGAAGATCCCTTCCCCAAGCCGGCCTACCTTTTCGCGCTGGTCGCCGGCCCGCTCGAATCCCTCGACGACACCTTCGTCACCCGCTCCGGCCGCGAGGTGAAGCTGCACATCTATGTCCGGCCCGGTGATGCCTGGCGCTGCCGACACGCGATGGACTCGCTCAAGAAGTCGATGAAGTGGGACGAGGACGTCTACGGTCTCGAATACGACCTCGACATCTTCATGATCGTCGCCGTCGACGACTTCAACATGGGGGCGATGGAGAACAAGGGCCTCAACATCTTCAATTCGAAGCTGGTGCTGGCCGACCCTGATACCGCGACCGATGCCGACTACCACGCGATCGAGGCCGTGATCGCGCATGAGTATTTTCACAACTGGACCGGCAATCGCGTCACCTGCCAGGACTGGTTCCAGCTCTCGCTCAAAGAAGGCCTGACCGTCTTCCGCGACCAGCAATTCTCGGCCGATATGGGCTCGGCCGCCACCACACGCATCGGCGAGGTGCGCGGCCTACGCGCCGGCCAGTTCCCGGAAGATGCGAGCCCGATGGCGCATCCGGTGCGCCCCGACTCCTACATCGAGATCAACAATTTCTACACGGCGACCGTCTACAACAAAGGCGCCGAGGTCGTGCGCATGCAGCACACGCTGCTGGGGCACGAGAATTTCCGCAAGGGCATGGACCTCTACTTCAAGCGTCATGACGGCCAGGCCGTGACTTGCGACGACTTCGTCCAGGCGATGCAGGACGCCTCCGGCATCGACCTCGCTCAGTTCCGCCTGTGGTACGCGCAGGCCGGGACGCCGGAGCTCGAGGTCGACGGCACCTACGACGCTGCAAACAAGCGATACACCATGACGGTCGGCCAGAACCTGCCGGCAACGCCGGGACAGCCCGAGAAGCAGGCGATGCACATCCCGCTCGCGGTCGGCCTCCTCGACGGCGCCGGCCGTGACATGCCGCTTCGCCTGGCCGGCGAGGCCAAGGCTGGCGCTCAGACCCGCGTACTCGACGTCAAGACCGCCCGCGACGTCTTCGTCTTCGAGGACGTGGCTGAAGCGCCTGTCGCGTCGCTTCTGCGGAGCTTCTCCGCACCGGTCAAGCTGACCGCCCTGCGCTCGGACGAAGAACTCAGCTTCCTGATGGCTCATGACAGCGACGCCTTCGCGCGCTGGGAAGCGGGCCAGCAGCTGGCCGCCAAGCTGATCCTCGGCATGGTCGATGATCGCAAGGCCGGCCGGCCGATGACGGTGCCCGATGGGTTCGTCAACGCCGTCCGGCGCACGCTCGACGACCAGCGGCTGGACCGCGCACTGATCGCCGATGCCTCGACCCTGCCCGGCATCGCCTATCTCGGGGAGCTGATGGGCGAGATCGACATCGACGGCCTCTGGGCCGCGCGCGAGCATCTGCGCAAGACCTTGTCGAAAAGGCTTTCTGATCGATGGGGGGCGCTCTACGAGGCCAACAGGCTCTCGGGTGGCTACCGCTTCGAGGCCGACGATCTCGGGCGTCGCAGCCTCCGCAATGTCTGCCTCGCCTACCTGACGGCCGAGGACAGCCGCGATGCGCGCCGCCGCGCCGCGCTGCATTTCGAGACCGCCAGCAACATGACCGACTCGGTCGCCGGCCTCTCGCGCCTCGCAGAGCTCGGCGGCATCGAGGGCGAGACGGCGCTCGCCCGCTTTCACGATCGCTGGAAGGGCGATGCTCTGGTGCTCGACAAATGGTTCTCGATCCAGGCATCGGCGCCTTCGGCCGACGCGCTCGCGCGTGTACGCAAGCTGATCGACCACCCGGCCTATGACCGCAAGAACCCAAACCGCATCCGCGCTCTTGTTTCCACTTTTGCCGGTGCCAACCCGGTTCGCTTCCACGATGCGTCCGGCGGCGGCTATCGCTTCCTTGCGGATCAGGTGATCGCGACCGACAAGTTCAATCCGCAGGTCGCCGCGCGCCTCGTCGGCCCGCTCGGCCGCTGGCGGCGTTACGACCAGGTCCGCCAGGTGCTGATGAAGGCTGAGCTCGAACGCGTCGTCGCCGAGCCGGGCCTTTCCAAGGACGTATTCGAGATCGCCTCGAAGAGCCTGGCGTAAGGCGCGATCGCTTTAGCCGGCGCGGCGCTCGATCTCGGTCAAGAGTGCGTTGGGAATGTCCACGCCTTCGGCCTTCGCCTTGGCGCGAAGCTTGAAGCGGCGCTCACCGGGAAGACGCACGCCGGGCTGAGCCGCCATTGCGGCGAAGACGGCTTCCGCCCGCGCCTCGGCGTCTGCCGAGAAGGCGCTCACATCGAGAGCGAGCAGCATCTGCCCGACATGCGGCGGCGGCCCTTTGGCATCGAAGAAGCTGGATGCCTCGAAGCCGAAATTGCTGCCGGTAAGCGCGACGGCCAGGAGCTCGACCATGAGCACCAGCGCCGCACCTTTGGCGTCACCCATCGGGATCATCGCGCCGCCGAGCGCGGCCTTGGCATCGGTGGTCGGCTTGCCCTCGGCGTCGAGCGCCCAGCCTTCCGGGATCGCCTCGCCCTTCTGCGCCGCGACCATGATCCGGCCGCGCGCCACCTTGCTCAATGACAGATCGATGACGAGCGGATGTCGGCCGGCGCGCGGCCAGGCAAAGGCGATCGGATTGGTGCCGAACAGCGGCCTCGCGCCGCCCCAGGGGGCGATCGCGGCCGGAGAGTTCCCGAGCGCGAGGCCAATCAGCCCCGCTTTCGCCAAGCGCTCGACCGCGTGGCCGGCAACGCCGAAATGATGCGAGCGGCCGATCGGGATCGCGGCGAGTCCGGTCTCGCGCGCAGCCGGCACGGCCGCGGCGATGCCGACATCCAAGGCCGGGAAGGCAAAGCCGCTGGCGGCATCGACGGCGACAACCGACGGCCTGGGACGCGCGACTTTCGGCGCGGCGAAGCCGTCGACCTTGCCGGCGATCGCCTGGTCGCAATAGGCCGCGAGACGCGAAAGCCCGTGGGAGGAGAGCCCGTCGGCCTCGGCCGCGACGAGCGCGCGGGCGACCGAGCGGGCATTTGCCTCGGAGGTCTTGGAGCGGACGAAAGCCCGGGCGGCCAACGCTTCGAGCTCCGCCAGCGTCTTCCGGCCCATGCGGGCCCTCAGGCGCTCCGGTAGAGCTTGGTCAGCGTGTACTCACGGTGCCCGAGAGCCTCGGCGCAGGTGAGCCGGCCATTCGCGACCCGCATGGTGATATCGATCAGGGCGTCACCCGCCTTGTCGAAGTTCATCTTGCCGCGAAGGATGTCTGAGACGTCGAGGTCTATGTGCTCGCTCATCAGCCGGACGGTCCGGGGATTCCCGGTCAGCTTGATCACCGGGATGATCGGGTTGCCGATGACGTTGCCCTGGCCGGTCGGGAACAGATGGACGGCGAAGCCGGCGGCCGCCTGCAGCGTCACGCACTCGGCCGCAGCCGAGGAGGTGTTCATGAAGTAGAGACCGGGCCCCTTGGACGGGGTCTCGCCATCGCCGAGGACGTCGACGAACTTGGCCTTGCGGCCGATCTTCTCAAGATTGCCGAACGCCTTCTCCTCGATGGTCGTCAGGCCGCCAGCGATGTTGCCCTTGGTCGGCTGGCTGTCGGAGAGATCGTTCGTCTTGTTCCGAAGAATCATTTCGTTGTAGTCGGACCAGGTCTTCAGGAACTTCTTCTGAACTTCCTTGCTGGCGGCCCGGCTGGCGCAGACCTGCTCGGCGCCGGTCAGCTCCGAGGTCTCGCCGAAGCAGGTGGTCATGCCGACCGCATCGACCTTGTCGATGAAGTTGCCGACGGTCGGGTTGGCGGCAAGCCCGGAGGTCGTGTCGCTTTCGCCGCACTTGACCGCAACCCAGAGGTCGTCGGCCCTGCACGCCTCGCGCTGGGCCTCGCTGGCTTTCTGCAGGAATTCCTTGGCCTTGCGGCTGGCGACGGCAATCGTCTGAAGGTCGCCGTTGCCCTCGATCGCGAAGCCCTCGCAGGGCTTGCCCGAGGCCCGGATGCCATCGACGATCCGCTTCGTCCAGCCCGGCTCGATGCCGATCACCACCACGGCGGCGACATTCGGATTGGTCCCGGTGCCGATCATAGTGCGGAAGTGGAGCTCGAGGTCCGCGCCGAACTGCAGCCGCCCATAGCTGTGCGGGATGGCGAGGACACCTTTAATATTGTTCGCAACCGCCTCGCAGGCCGCGTTCGACAAATCGTCGACCGGCAGCGCGATCACATGGTTGCGGACACCGACGCGCCCGTTCTCACGGCGATAGCCCATGAACGAGAGCGCACCGCCGGGGCGCGCAGTCGCTGCACCCCGGCGGCTCTTGGCGGACTTAGCGCTCACGCGCTGAGCCATATCAGAAAATGCGTCCGAAAGAAGCTTACTTCTTCTTGGCCTTCTTCTTCGCCTTCTTCTTCGCCGGGGCCTTCTTAGTGGCCTTCTTCGCGGACTTCTTCTTTGCCTTCTTAGCCATGGTTACCACCTCTTGGTCTTGACGTTGTGGACGTGGACGTGACGGCCGAGACTGATCGGAGCGACGGCCCGCCCGATGTCGTGACCGTACTTAACGACAGTCTCGTTGTGCTTGATGTTCTTGAGCGCGATCTTGTGCCCGAGGGGAATGTCGTCGAGGGCCTTCAAGGTGACAGTGTCATCAGAGTCCATCACCAAGCCCGTGAGACTCTGTCCCTTGCGCACGTCTTCGACGACGATAACGCCAACTGTGTCAGCGCTGTTGTGCACAAGGAACTGAGGACCCACGCCGTCTAACTCCCCCGCGTTCACGTCGAGACATACACGTTGAACGCAACAAATTTTCGTCTCGACATGGGCAGCCTTACGTCGCATGTGCGCGCCTGTCAACGATTCGCAACGAAAGACCGAGCGAAGAGAGAAGCTGTCAAGAGTCCGGCGGCGCGACCGAACGACCTTTCGAGACACATCGAGCGCGATCGATTAATGCCGACGAAGAGAGCTAAGACGATCATGCGGACGTCGAAGAAATCCGCATGCAATGCGGATTTCTTCGCGTTCGTACTCTCACGACGCACGACATCGACGACGCAACACACAAGTTCTTGTGTGTCGCTCGCACGGCGCGTGATCCGGCGACAATGCACGCCGCAAAATTCTTCGTCGGAACAAGCCGTAGGCGATTGACGAAGCGGCCCTCCGAACGACGATTTGTGTACTGATTCGGAATCGCCACCCTCTTCACCCTGCTAGAGTGGGTGCATGTCACGCTATCCCGAGGATCCGCTGCGTCACGCATGGACGACCGGCGCGCGCTCCCCAGTCGCGGCGCGAGCGCCCTTCGAAGTGGCGTACGCGTGCGACTTTCCAGATCCGGTAACCATCACACCGACGCATGACGATCATCCGATCGTCGCGCGCGCGCCGCGTCGGTTGGTGATGGATGGGAGAAGCGACGGTGATCGCGGATGCCGGCTCGCAGGCTCCTGATCCTCGGCGGCACCGCCGAAGCCTCCGCCCTCGCCGGCGCGCTGATCGATCGTCACGGCGAAGCGATCGATCTCGTCTCCTCCTTCGCCGGGCGGGTCGAAAGACTGAAGCCGCCGCCGGGGCGGATCCGCATCGGCGGCTTCGGCGGCTCCGAAGGTCTGGCCGCCTATCTTCGCGCCGAGCGGATCGACCTCCTCGTCGATGCGACGCACCCTTTCGCAGCGCAGATGAGCCGGAACGCGCGCGAGGGAGCAGCGCTTGCCGGCGTCCCGCGCCTACAGTTCTGGCGCCGGCCCTGGCCTCGCCATCCGCTCGATCGCTGGATCGAGGTAGACGGCATCGAAGCCGCGGCACAGGCGCTCATCCACCTCGGCAAGCGCGTGTGGCTCACGGTCGGTGCCAGCGAGCTCGCCCCCTTCGCCGCCATTCCCGATCGCTGGTATCTCGTCCGCCTGATCGAGGCGAAGACGCCGATGCCGCTGCCCGATTACACAGTGATCGAAGCGCGAGGGCCTTTCCAGATCGAGAACGAGCGGACGCTGATTCGCCATCATCGCATCGACACGATGGTCAGCAAGGCCTCGGGCGGCGGCGCCACCTACGCCAAGATCGAGGCGGCGCGAGAGGCAGACCTGCCAGTGGTCATGATCCGCCGGCCGCTGCCGGAGCCGGGCGACCGGGCCGAAGAAGTATCCGCCGTCGTCGATTGGGTTTCAGCCCGCCTCTAGCTCTTCGGCCGCAACACACGGCTGTGGCTGGCGTCGTAGAGCCGGCTGTCCGCGAAATCCTCGTCATCGAGCGCACGACCCACCAGGATGAGCGCGGTACGCGTCACGCCCGCCTCCTCCACCTTGCTCTCTATGTCGGCAAGCGTGCCGCGGATCAGCATCTCATCGGGCCAGCCGACGCGAACGGCGACGACGACCGGGCAATCCGCGCCGCGCTCGGGCATCAGGTCGCCCACAATACGTGCCAGGTTGTTGACCGAGAGGTGGATCGCGAGCGTCGCGTCGCCGCGAGCGAAGCGGGCTATCTCCTCGCCCTCCGGCATCGGCGAGGCGCGGACCGCGGTCCGCGTCAGCACCACGGTCTGCGCGATCCCAGGCAGAGTCAGCTCGCGCTTGAGCGCCGCTGCCGCAGCTGCGAAAGCCGACACGCCAGGAACCACCTCATAGGGAATCCCGAGCGCATCCAGCCGGCGCATCTGCTCGCCGGTCGCGCCGTAGAGCGACGGGTCGCCGGAATGAACGCGCGCCACGTCATGACCGGCGGCATGCGCTGCCTGCATCTCCTCGACGATTGCGTCCAGCGTCATCGATGCGGTGTCGAGAACCTTGGCGCCGGGGGGCGCCTCGGCGACGACCGCACGCGGCACCAGCGATCCGGCATAGAGCACGACCGGACAGCGCCGGATCAGCGCAAGGCCGCGAACCGTGATCAGGTCGGGCGCGCCCGGACCCGCGCCGATGAAATGGACGGTCATGCAGGGCCGCGCGCGACGGCGACGGTGCAGTGGCGGCTTCTTCGCTTCGGCACGACGAGCATGCCCTCGGCGCCGGCGGCGGCGAGCGCCGCCCCTTCGGCGACGCCGTGGCAGCCGACCTCGCGAAAAACCGCCTCGGACGGACTGGCAAGCCTGGGTGTCTCGGCCTCCAGCGTCACGGCGGAGAAGAAACGCGTCGGTACACCGAGATGCCGAGCGAGCGTCAGCACCGCCGGTTCGCCCGACTTGAGGTCGATCGAGGCGACACAGGCGACCGCTCCCGGCGCAATCCCGGCTTCGGCAAGCGCCTGAATGGCGAGGGCCTGCAGCTCATCGGCCGGAGCATCCCGTTCGACGCCAACGCCAAGGCTATACACACGGCTTGTCATTTCTTGACCGCCGACCATTGCGTGACCGGACGCAGCGCCCGCCAAGCGACCTCGCCGCCCAAGGCCTCGGCACGCGACACTGCGAGACGCACGAGATCGCCGCCGAGCGCGCCATGCCGCGCGAGCAGCAGGGTTTCGCCGCTGAGCGTGACCGCATTGGCGACGAGCCGGCCGCCCGGCCTGAGCGCCTCCCAGCCACGCGAAAGAAGCGCCTCGTCGCCCGTGCCACCACCGACGAAGACGGCGTCGGGCGCGTCCAGATTCTGCAGCACCGCAGGCGCCGTCCCTTCGATGACCTCGAGACGGCGCGAGACGCCGAGCGCGGCGGCGTTGCGGAGGACGCGGGCGGCGCGAGCCGGGTCGCGCTCTATGGCGATCGCCCGTGCCGTCGGCTCGGCCCTCAGCCATTCGATCGAGATGGAGCCGGAACCCGCGCCGACATCCCAGAGAAGGCCACGGGGCTGCGGCATCAGACGGGCGAGCGTGACCGCGCGAACCTCGCGCTTGGTGATCTGGCCGTCATGCTCGAAAGCGTCATCGGCGAGACCTGGCGTAACGGGGCGCCAGACCGCGCTCGGGTTGGCGCGGCAATCGATTGCGATCGTGTTGAGCGCAT
The DNA here is from genome assembly GCA_016869375.1 of Alphaproteobacteria bacterium. GTDB lineage: Bacteria > Pseudomonadota > Alphaproteobacteria > SHVZ01 > SHVZ01 > SHVZ01. The sequence continues at coordinate 28,011 of VGEH01000032.1, forward strand.
CCGACTGCTCGCGCCAGGATGCGGCCGTTGCCTCGACGAGGCGTTCCCTGTCTCCCCCGAGGCGCTCAAGCACGATGAAGCGGCTGCTGCCGAAGCTGCGGTCGTTCAGCCAGGTCGCGACCTTGCCTGGCGTCGTGCCGTCCTGGCTGAGGATGATGAGCCGCGCACCGGGGCGAACGCTCGCCCCCAGCAGCTCGAGCGGACGGCCGTTCAAGGTCACGATCTCGAGTTCAGCGGCGGCCCATCGAAGGCGCGCACAGGCGAGCGCCACGCAGCCGGCGGCCGGGATCGTCACGGTCTCCTCGGCGGCAACATAGCGGGCAAGCGTGACTCCTATGCCGTAGCAGAAGGGATCGCCGCTCGCGAGCACGACGACCCGGCGCCCGCGGTACACGCGAATCTGCTCCACGGTGTCGGTCAGCGGTGTCGCCCAGGGCAGCCGCTCGGCGCCACCGGCCGGCACCATCGCCAAGTGGCGCTCGCCGCCGACCAGCACCTCGGCCCGCTCGATCAATCCACGCGCCGTCCCACCGAGACCGTCGAACCCGTCCTCGCCGATCCCGACGATCGAGAGCCACGCGGTCATGGCGCCTCGCTCGCCAGCGCGTTGACGGCTTCAGCCGCGAGAACACTGCCGCCGCGCCGCCCGAGCAGGGCGATGAACGGAAGGCCGCTCTTAGCCAGGGCGGCTTTCGACTCGGCGGCATCGACGAAGCCGACCGCGAAGCCCAGGACGAGCGCCGGTCGCGGCGAACCAGCCTCGACCAGCTCCAAGAGACGGAACAGAGCCGTCGGCGCATCGCCGATGGCGACGACAGCGCCGGCGAGGCGAGCCGCCCATAGCTCGACGGCCGCCGAGGGACGGGTAATCCGCTCGCTCTTCCCGCGCTCGGCGGCGCGGGGGTCGTTCAGCGTCACGATGATCTCGCTGTCGGCCAACAGGCGCTTGCCGAGTATGCCCGCGGCCGTCATTTCGGAATCGCAGAAGACCGGTGCACCGGCCCGCAATGCCGCCCGTCCCGCCGCGACGGCGCCGGTGGAAGCGCGAAGGTCGCCGACGATCTCCGGCATGCCGGTGGCCTGCACGAGACGCAGCGCGACCGGCACCAGCTCGGCCGACAGGCCCGTGACATCGGTCTCGGTCCGTATGAGCTCCCAGGACCGGGCGACGATCGCCTGCGGATCCTTGAGATAGGCATCAGTCGCGATGAGGGCCGTCCTCGTCATGGGAGTGGCCAGCCTAGAGGGGTCCGGCCTCGGATTCATACTCCGATCGCTCGTTCCACGCGCATGAATTGACGGATCAGTGGTCGGCCGCCATGGTCCGGGCCATGCTCACCTATGGCGGCCATGGCGCCGAAACCATCGGGCTTCTGCTGCTCGCGCTCGTCCTGGATGCGGTTTTCGGCGAGCTTCCCTGGCTCTTCCGGTTCGTCTCGCATCCGGTCGTCGTGATCGGCCGCGTCATCGCCTTCTTCGATCGGCGCCTCAACCGGATCGAACGCTCGAACCGCTCTCGGCTCTTTCGCGGCGGCCTGACCGTCGTGATCCTGGTGAGCGTGGCGGCAGCGATCGGCACGGCGATCCATTGGGTCGCGGTGCTGGTGCCGTTTGCCTGGTTCCTCGAGCTGCTACTGATCACGGCGCTGATCGCGCAGCGAAGCCTCTACGACCATGTCGCCGCCGTGCGAACTGCGCTCGACACCTCGGGCCTTGCCGCCGGCCGCGAGGCCGTCTCGCACATCGTCGGACGCGATCCAAACGCGCTCGACGACCACGGCGTCTGCCGCTCGGCAATCGAGTCCTTGGCCGAGAACTTCTCCGACGGGGTCGTCGCGCCGGTGCTGTGGACACTGGTCTTCGGCCTGCCCGGCCTGATCGTCTACAAGACGATCAACACGCTCGACAGCATGATCGGGCACAAGACGCCTCGATATCTCTACTTCGGCAAGGTCGCAGCGCGGCTTGACGACGTCGCCAACTGGATTCCGGCGCGCATCTCCGGGCTTATCCTTTTCCTGGCGAGCTTCATCGCGCCCGGTGCCCGGCCATGGGCGGCGCTCAAGACCATGTGGCGCGATGCCCGCAAGCACAAGTCGCCGAACGCGGGCTGGCCGGAGGCGGCGGTCGCCGGCGCCCTCGACCTGGCGCTGGCGGGGCCGCGCCGCTATCCCGAGATGGTCGTCAATGATCCATGGGTTGGGGAGGGCCGCGCGCGCGCGACGACCGACGATATCGGCGCGGCACTTCGCCTTTACGTGATCGCCTGTCTGATCGACGCGGCGCTGGTGGCGGTGGTGCTGTTCGGCGTGCTGTGGGTCACTCTCATCTAGCACGGGCGATCTCGAGCAGGCGGTCGGCATCGACCGCAGCGGCGACGTGATCGGACCAGCGATCGAGCACGCCTTCGACAACCTGGTCATAGGCGACCGTCGAGGTATGGCCGGGTCGAAGCTCGGCGAGGAACCGCCGCCTGAACGCGTCGGCGGCAAAGAGCCCATGCACGTAGCAGCCCTCGACGAGTCCGTCGGCGCTGCGCGCGCCGTCCTCGCCCTGCCCCATCAGCAGAAGCGAGGCGCGCGAGCGGTCCGGCCCGTCGGTGCGGCCGATATGCATCTCGTAGCCATGAACAGGCGCGCCGGTCGCGAGATGCGTGCCGGCGACCTTGCGCAACGTCTTCGACGGCGTGAGCTCAGTCGCGACGTCCAGGAGCCCGAGGCCGCGCACGCTGCCGCTGCGGCCCTCGATGCCCTGCGGATCGGCGACCTCGCGGCCCAGCATCTGATAGCCGGCGCAGAGGCCGAGGATGCGGCCGCCACGGCGCCGATGCGCGAGGATGTCGATATCCCATCCCTGCTCGCGCAGGAAGGCGAGGTCCGACAGCGTCGCTTTGCTTCCGGGCAGCAGGACCAGGTCGGCGACCGGCAGCGCCTTGCCCGGCGATACCAGCTCAACCGCGACGTCGGGCTCGGCGCGCAGCGGATCGAGATCGTCGAAATTGGCAATCCGCGGCAGGCGCGGCACGACGATGCGGATCGGCGCATGTCCATTGGCGGCGATGTGATCGAGCCCGAGCGCGTCTTCCGCCGGCAGCAGCGACGCCTCGGCGAAATGCGGGACGACGCCAAGGCAGTCGAGCCCGGTCTCGGCCTTGATCGGGGCGAAGGCCGGGTCGAACAGAGAGACGTCGCCACGAAACTTGTTGATGAGGTAGCCCTTGAGCCGCGCCCGCTCCTTCGGCTCGAGCAGCCGCCAGGTACCGACCAAGCTCGCGATGACGCCGCCGCGATCGATATCGCCGACCAGCACGACCGGAAGATCGGCCGCCTCGGCAAAACCCATATTGGCGATGTCGCCGGCGCGCAGGTTGATCTCGGCCGGGCTGCCGGCGCCTTCGATCAGGACCAGATCGGCTTCGGCCGACAGCCGCTCGAAGCTTTCGAGCACGCGCGGCAGTAGACTCGGCTTCATCGCGTGATAGGCGCGCGCATTCGCGCGACCCTCCATCTTTCCCTGCACCACCACCTGCGCGCCGTTCTCGCCCTCCGGCTTCAGCAGGATCGGGTTCATGTCGACCGAGGCCGGCACGCCGGCAGCGCGCGCCTGGAGGGCCTGGGCGCGGCCGATCTCGCCGCCATCCTCGGTGACGGCAGCGTTGTTCGACATGTTCTGCGGCTTGAAGGGACGGACGGCGAGGCCCCGGCGCGCGTAGTGACGCGCCAGGGCCGTCAGAAGCAGAGACTTTCCGACATCGGACCCCGTGCCCTGCAGCATCAGGGCCGGGGTGCGGTTGCGATCACCCGCCGGCAAGCGCGTTCCTCAAGGCATCCGCGCCGGGATGGTTGAACCTGCGATCGATCAGGATGTCCTTCGGCGACACCGGCTGGCCGTAATAGGCTTGGTTGAAATCGTTCTTCGGCTGAATCACCGAGCCTTCCAGCGCCGCACCGCCGAAGAGGCCCTGCGACTTCGAGAAGGCAATGATGTCGGTCGTGGGCGAGCCGGTGGTGGCGGCCTCGACGCCCACGCCCACCGGCCCGACCGAGACGCTGGCATCGGCGCCGAGCTTGCCCTGCGCCGAGAGCAGCGAGTTCATGCCCTTGTCGGTCATGACGATGAACATCACTTCCTTGGCCTCGACGCCGATCTGCAGGCCGAAGGAAGCGCCTGCCATGCTCACGAAGGCAGGCGAGGACCAGCGGCCCTGAGAATCGCGGGAGAGCAGCACGCCGAAGCCGCCTTCGCCGCCGATGAAGAACCCGGCCTTGACCAGCTGCGGCACGACCAGGACACCCCGGGCATTGCGGAGACGCGACCGGGCAGCAGGGAGGTTCGGGTCGCGCAGCACGCTCTCGACCGAGAGCTTGGCGCGGTCGACCAGGGCCTGGGGTTCCTCGGCCTTGGCCGGGGCGATCAGGAGAAAGACGAAGAAGAGAGAGATCAGGATGCGCATGGGTGGGGACTCCATCTAGAACTCGATTCCAACCTGAGCCTTAACCCCCGAATCGAAGTGGTGTTTCAACGGAACCATCTCGGTGACCATGTCGGCGGCCTCGATCAGGTCCTTTTTGGCGTTCCGGCCGGTCACGATGACGTGCAGCCCCGGTCGGCGAGCCTGGAGGCCGGCCACCACCTCCTCCAGGACCAGGTAATCGTAGCGCAACACGATGTTGAGTTCGTCCAGAACGACCAGGCCGAGGGCCTGGTCGGCCAGCATCGCCTTGGCCGCTTCCCAGGCCTTGGCTGCGGCGGCGATGTCGCGGTTGCGGTCCTGGGTCTCCCAGGTGAATCCCTCGCCCATGGTGGCGAAGCGTATCTGGTCGCCGAAGCGCTCCAGCGCGCCCCGCTCGCCCGTTCCCCATTTGCCCTTGGTGAACTGGACGACGCCGATCTTCATGCCGTTGCCGAGCGCGCGCAGCACGAGGCCGAAGGCGGCTGTCGATTTGCCCTTGCCCTTGCCGGTATGGACCATCAGCAGGCCCTTCTCGATTGTCTTGGTCGCGATCTTGGCGTCGCGGAAGGCTTTGCGCTTGGCTGCCTTCGCCGCGTGGCGGGCAAGGTCGTCGTCGCTCATGCTGCAGCTTCCCTGGTTCCGTTGAGCGAGGCCAGCAGCGCCGGCCTGCGATTGCCGCCTGGTCGCCACAGCCCGCGCGCGCGGGCCTCCTCGAAACGCGAGACGATGTCCCACAGTGCTGCTGGGTTGACTTCGGCGAGAAAACCCCGCACCTCCTCGTCGACGAGATAGGCATCGAACAGCAGGTCGAACTGGTCGTCGCGGACCCCGCCCGCGGTCGCGGCGAAGGCGAAGAGATGGTCGACCGTGGCGGCGATCTCGAAGGCGCCCTTATAGCCGTGGCGCATCACGCCGGCGATCCATTTCGGATTGGCGGCACGGCCGCGAAGGATGACGGAGATCTCCTCCGCGAGCTTGCCGATGCGCGGGCGTTCGGGGCGCGAGTGGTCGTTGTGATAGACGGCCGGCGACGCGCCCGAGAGGTGCGCCACCGTGACCGCGAGCCCGCCCTCGAACTGGTAGTAGTCGTCGGAGTCGAGGAGATCGTGCTCGCGATTGTCCTGGTTCTGGACGACCGCCTCGACCGCCTTGAGGCGTTCGGCAAGCATCGGTTCGGTCGCGCCTTCCTTGCCGGCGGCATAAGCAAAGCTGCTCCAGGCGAGGAAGGCACGCGCGAGGTCGGCCTGGGTCTTCCAGCCGCTCTGATCGATCAGCGCCTGCAATCCCGCGCCATAGGCACCCGGCTTGGAACCGAAGACGCGAAAGCCAGCGCGCAACTCGGCGGTTTCCGCATCAAGACCCTGGGCGGTGAGCTTCGCCGAGTCCCGGCGGAAGGCCGCGGCGAGCGGATTCACCTCCTTCGGCTCATCGAGACGCGCAACCCCGCGCGCGGCCGAGTCGACGAGATCGATGAGGCCGGGGAAAGCGTCCCGGAAGAAACCGGAGATGCGCAGCGTCACGTCGACACGCGGGCGACCGAGCACCGAGGCCGGCAGGATCTCGAAGCCGGTCACGTGGCGCGATCCCGCATCCCAGGTCGGGCGCACACCCATTAGCGCCAGCGCCTGCGCGACATCGTCTCCGCCCGTGCGCATGCAGGAAGTGCCCCAGGCCGAGAGCGCGATGCGGCGCGGATAGTCGCCATGCTCCTGCGCATGACGTTCGATCAGCAGCGCCGCCGACTGCCAGCCGAGCGTCCAGGCGGCCGGCGTGGGCACTGCGCGCGTATCGACAGAGAAGAAGTTGCGGCCGGTCGGCAGCACCTCCGGCTTGCCGCGGGTAGGGGCTCCAGACGGGCCTGGCTCTACGAAGCGACCATCGAGGCCGGTCAGCAGCGCGCGCCGCTCGGCCTCGCCACAAGCCGAGACCGCGGGGCGCAGCCGCGTCTCGATCTCGCCAAGGACCGCGGCGGTACGAGTCCAGGCCGGATCGCAGGTGCGGCGGCCGGCGACGAGTTCCAGCGCCTCGGCCTCCAACTGGTCAACGACGCGGCCGGCATCCTCGTCGACCAGGGGATCGACGCCCAGCTGCTGATCGTCGGCCAGCGCCCGGATCAGCGAGGCGTCTTCCGGCCGGGCGCCGCGTGGCACACGGGCAAGCGCGACGAGGAGACCGTCGAGCTGATCGCCCTGAGGCGAACGACCGAGCACATGGAGCCCATCGCGGATCTGCAGATCCTTGAGACGGCAGAGATGGCGGTCGAGCTTCCGCAGCGCCTCCCGCTGGTCGTCCTCTGGAGCGATGCCGCAATCATGGTCGAGGCCGATCTTGCGGCAGCGGTCGAGGATGTCGGCGGCGAGCGGTTCCAGCCGACGCGGATCGAGCGTGGAGGCGTGATAGTACTCGTCGATCAGGTGCTCGAGATCGGCCTGCGTGCCGTAGCTGCCGGCGCGCGTCAGCGGCGGCGTCAGATGATCGATGATGACGGCACCGGCACGGCGCTTCGCCTGCGTGCCCTCGCCCGGATCGTTGACGATGAACGGATAGAGGTTCGGCAGTGGCCCGAGCGCGATCTCGGGCCAACAGAGCCTCGACAGCGCCGTCGCCTTGCCTGGCAGCCATTCGAGGTTGCCGTGCTTACCGAGGTAGACGATCGCCTGCGCGCCGAAGACCTCGCGTAGCCAGAGGTGGAAAGCGAGATAGCCGTGCGGCGGTACCAGATCGGGATCGTGATATGTCGATTCCGGATCGATGTTGTAACCGCGCGCCGGCTGCACCGCGACGATTACATTGCCGAAACGATGGACGGGCAGGACGAAGGCCTCACCGCGTACGAAAGGATCGGTTGTCGCATCGCCCCAGCGTTCAGCAAGCGCCGTCTGCGTTTCGACGGCTTGCTTCGCCAACCACTCGCGATACGCCCTCAGCGATATCTCGCCCGTGGCTCCCCCCCACCCCAACCCTCCCCCACAAGAGGGGAGGGGGCACGATGCTTCGGACTCCCTCCCCCCTTGTGGGGGAGGGTTGGGGTGGGGGGTAGTCGTAGATCTCGCCGCATTCGTCGGGCCGGCGAGCAGCCTCGCCATCAGCGCCACGCCATCGGCAGGGCGTCCCTCGACACGATAGCCTGCTTCTTCCAACGCTCTCAGTACTTCAATGGTCGAGGCCGGCGTGTCGAGGCCGACGCCGTTGCCGATGCGTGCATCCCGATTCGGATAGTTGGCGAGCACGACCGCGATCCGGCGCTCAGCTGCCGGCGTGCGCCGCAGTCCGACCCAGGCGGAGGCGAGCGCGGCGACGAAGTCGACGCGGTCGGCGACCGCCTTGTAATCGACGATGTCGGCCTCGGTCAGCGGATCGCGATGCCGAACCGTCTTGAACGACACGGCGCGGGAGTGGATGCGCCCATCGACCTCCGGCATCGCCATGTTCATCGCGAGGTCGGCCGAGCGGAGCCCGCGCGCATCCGCCGACCAGGATTGCTCGGTCGAGCCGGAGAAGACGACCTGCAATACCGGGCAATCGCAGGTTT
>VGEH01000033.1 GCA_016869375.1 Alphaproteobacteria bacterium
CGATGACCGCAACGACGGCACTTCAGCCGTCCATCGCCCAGTCGCCACGCTCGAACATGACCGCAATCAGGACATCGTCTCATTCTCTGACCAGCCTAAGGCTGGTCCGATTCCGTTAGGAATTACCAAAGATTATCGTAGACCATGAAAGCGTGGTTGAGCGTGATCGCAGCGGTGTTCCAGACCGGATCGAAGGATTTGAGATCCGCCTGGGGGATCAGCTTCACGGTCTGTGCCTCAGCGCCGAATGCGAGGGTCGCACCGAGCGCAGTTGCGGCGAGGAGGGCGGTCAGCCTGGATCTGTTCATCGCTCGTCTCCGGTTGGGGATCGAAGGGAAGCCTCTGTTTTTCTTTCCTGCGATCCTAGGCACGCGCTTCCGCGAGCGGCAAGGAGGCGTCCGGGACGGCGGAACGAGCGGGCTTGAACGGCTTCGCGCAATCGGGCTCTGATCACGCCAGCGACGATGGGGGCCTACGATGAAGCACATGCGTTGGCTGTTTGCGGTCTCGGCGATGGCCATCGGCCTCGCCCTGGCGATCCCGGCCTCGGCCCAGGACCGCGTGACCCTGCAGCTTAAATGGCTGCCGCAGGCTCAGTTCGCCGGCTATTACCTGGCCCAGTCGAAGGGCTTCTATCGCGACCTCGGCCTGGAGGTGGTGCTGCTGCCCGGAGGGCCGTCGGTGCCGCCATCGGATGCGATCGCGTCCGGCGCGGCGGACGCCGTCGTCGAGTGGATGCCGGCGGCGCTCGCGGCGCGCGAGAAGGGGATTCCGCTCGTCAACATCGCGCAGATGTTCCAGCGCTCGGGCATGATGCTGACGTGTCGCCGGGAAACCGGCGTCCGCGCGCCGACCGACCTCAAGGGACGCAGGCTCGGGGTGTGGTTCGCCGGCAACGAGTACCCGTTCCTCGCCTGGATGAACCGCCTCAACTTCGAGGTCGCGGGCGCCTCGCCGGATGTCGTGATCATGCGGCAGGGCTTCGACGTCGACCTTCTCCTGAAGAAGCAGGCCGACTGCATCTCGACCATGACCTACAACGAGTATTGGCAGGTGATCGACGACGGGCTCAAGGCGGACGAGCTGGTCGTCTTCCCCTATCAGGAGCTGGGCGTGGCGACGCTGGAGGACGGGATCTACACGACCGCAGCCAAGCTCGCCGACGCCCGGACCGCCGACCGGCTGGCGCGGCTGGTGGCGGGCTCGCTGCGCGGCTGGGACGAGGCGGCGAAGGCGCCGGCCCAGGCGGTCAAGGCGGTGCTCGCCGCCGGAGGGCAGGACGAGGACCATCAGACCCGCATGCTACAGGAAGTCCTGCGGCTGATCGGAGCGGGCGAGAGAGGGGCGGGCTATCTCGACCTCGTCACCTATGACCGCACTGTCGCGACACTGCTGACCGGCGGTTCCGATCCGGTCATCTCACGGCGGCCGGAAGGCGCCTGGACGCGCGACGTCTGGGAGGCGGCGCGGAAGTACCGGAAGTGACCGGAAACGAAGAAGGCGGGGACCAGCCCCGCCTTCCTTGAGGTCAGCAGCAGAGAACCGACGTCAGTTCACGATCTGCCAGGAGCCGTCCGGGCGGAGGCAGGCGGTGCCATAGGTCGGCACCGGGCGGCCGTCGATGGTGGTGCTGCTCTGGTACTCGCGGCAGTAGTTGCCGGCGGAGTCGCGTCCCTCTCGGATCACTTGGCCCGCGGGCGGGGCGCCATAGGCAGCCGGCGCCGGCGCGTAATAGACCGGGCGCGGCGCGTAGTAGTAGGGGGCGTAGTAGGGGTAGTAGGCAGGCCCGTAGTAGTAGGGACCGGGGAAGCCGAAGTGCAGGCTGACGCCGACGCGGCTACGGGCTTCGGCCGGTGCGGTAGCCGCAGTGGCGAACAGGGTGGCGACGGCCAAGCTCGCCAGGATCAGAATTCGGCGCATGTGCAGGTCCTCTTTCCCAGGCTGACCAATGGGTTGCCGCAACCGCGCGGCGCGCCGATGGTCGAAATGCGGTTTACTCCCATCCTTGCCACGGCGGTCCCGGAGATTTCCTGCGCGGAATTCATCCGGGCCGGTCCATGGCGAAGACGTTGTCGACGACCGTGTAGTCCATATAGCCGAGTCGCGCGAGCGGTCGACAGCGGAGAATGTCGACGCGACCGTCGACGATCAGAGAGTCGTCGATATGGATGCCGACGACCTGCCCGAACACCGCGTAATTCACGCGACCGGGCGCATCGCAAGGAAGCTCGACGGTACGCAGATACCGGCACTCGAGCGCCGCCGGCGAGGCGGCGACGCGCGGCGGCTTGACCATGCGCGAGGGCGCCGTCGCCAACCCAGCATGGGCGAACTCGTCGCCGCCCGGCGGCAGCGAGGCCGAACTGGCGTTCATCGCATCGCGCAGCGCGTCGGTCGCGAGGTTGACGACGAACTCGCCGGTCGCCTCGATGTTGGCATGGCTGTCCTTGCGCACATTCTGGCGCGGCCGCATCGTCGAGCCGAAGACCACGACCGGCGGGTCGTAGGCGACCGCGTTGTAGAAGCTGTAGGGCGCGAGGTTCGGCCGCCCCTCGGCGTCGATGCTCGAGATCCACCCGATCGGCCGCGGCGCCACGAGCGCCTTGAATGGATCGTGTGGCAGGCCGTGATCGCGAAGGGCCGGCTGGTAGAACATTCAGGACCTCTCGGTTGGACGAATGCAGCCAAGGCGAATATCGGCGACCCAGCGCCCCTCGACGAGGAAATGCTGGGGCAGTCGCGCCTCCTCGACATAGCCGGCGGCGACGAAGGCCTTGAGCGAGGCCAGGTTCGGTTCGTGCACGCCGGCGGTGATCCGGTGCAGGTCGAGCGTCTCGAAGGCATAGCGCGTCGCCGCGGCGATCGCTTCGCGACCAAGACCCATACCGCGGCAATCGGCTTCGCCGATCAAGAGGCCGATCTCCGCCCGGCGGTTGGGCCAGTCGATCGGGCCGAGCTTGAGATTGCCGACGTGACGATGATTGGAGCGAAGATGTATCCCGAGGAGCAAGGTCGAGGGGCTGGCGATGGCATCGGCGACATAGGTGCGTAGGCTGTCCTCCGAGTGAGTCAGATGACGTGCTTCGAGCAAGCGCGTCAGGGAGGTATCCGAAAGCCAGCGCAGGTAAAGCCCGGCTGCCGCCTCGCTCTCGAGAGTCTCGAGCACCAGGCGCGGGGTGACGATGCGGTCGGCGAGCCGCATGGCCCTAGGCCTTTCCCATCCGTCGGACGGCATGCCCGCGCGAGGCCAGGTACTCCTTGATCTTGAAGATGTTGTTGTCGGAGAAGGTCACCATCGTGCCGATGGCGAGCGCCTCGACGCCATGCGCGAACGCAGCGTCCAGATGCGACAGCACGCCGGCGCCGCCTTCGATCACGACCGGGACGTCGACTGCGCCGGCAGCGGAGTCGTGAAGCGCGAGATCGAGTCCGGTCCTGGTTCCTTCCCGGCTCACGGCGCAGATTCGGATCTCGCCGGCGCCGCGCGCGACCACCTCGGTCGTCCAATGCTGCCAGGTCATGCCGGGATGCCGAGCGGCGGAGCGATGGTCGTAGAGGAACGTCGTCCCGTCGCCTTCCACGACGTCTATGCCGACGACGACGGCCTGGCTGCCGAACCGGCGGGCCAGTTCGTCCACCAGCGCGGGCCGGTCGATCGCGCCCGAGGTCACCATGATCTTGTCGGCGCCGCGTTCGAGGCAGGCGGCGGCGATGTCGGTCGAAACGATGCCGCCGCCGATGGTCAGCGGCACGTTGCAGTCCGTGGCGACGGCCGATATTCCCTCGATATCGGGCAGGCGACGATCGCGCGCTGCATCGATATCGGCCAGCACGATCTCATCGATGCCCTGCGCGGCAAGCATCCGGACGGTCGCTTTCGGATCTCCGGCATCGCGATAGGTAGCGAAGTGCGTGCCCTTGACCAGACGATCCTTGCGCAGGAGCAGGCTGGCGATCACCCGCTTGAACGGCATCAGGGCGACCAATCGAGAAAGGCCTCGATGAGCCGCTGGCCGTTCATATGGCTTCGTTCGGGATGGAACTGTGTCCCGAAGACGGTATCGAAGCGAAGCGCGGCGACGATCTCGGCGCCGAGATCGATGGTTGCCGCGATGGCATCCCGGCGAGGCGTCGCTACGGTGAAGGAGTGGCAGAAGAAGTAGGTCGGGGCGCCTCGGACCTTGCCGAGGACGTTGGCCAGGGACGGGGTGGGCGAGACGGTCGTCCAGCCCATATGCGGCACGCGGGTGGATTTGGCGAGGAGCTCGCGGAGCGGAACGACCTCGCCCGGGATCCAGCCGAGACCGGCGGTGTCGCCATGCTCGCGCAGCCGTTCCAAGAGCACCTGCATCCCGACGCAGATCGCAAGCATCGGATGCCCCTGGCGGCGCACGCGGTCGGTCAGGGCCTCGCCGATGCCGGTCGACTTCAGGTGAGCCGCGGCATGCGCCGCCGATCCGACGCCGGGCAGCACCAGGCGATCGGCCGCCCGCACCTCTTCCGGTGTCTTCACGATCCTGGGCTTGGCTCCGGCGGCGCGGAAAGCGTTGACGACGGATGCCAGGTTGTTGGCGCCGCAATCGACGATGTGGGCTTCGGCGCCTGCCACGATCGGTCCTAGGCGACCATCTTCGCCAGCATGGCGCTGTCGAGCCATTCGGTATTGGTGTTGCTGGCGTAGCTGAATCCCTCGGCGACGAGCTTGCCCCCTGGTGCGCGTTCGATCTTGGGGGTCCAGGGCGCGATGTCTGGATAGACCACGTAGCAGTCATCGTACTCCACGGTCGAGAAGCACTCGCCGTCGGCGGTCAGGCTCTCGTGCAGCTTCTCGCCGGGACGAATGCCGACAACGCGGTGCGGCAGCTTCGGCGCCATGGCTGCGGCGAGATCGACGACGCGCATGCTCGGGATCTTCGGCACGAAGACCTCTCCGCCTTGCATCGTCATGAGCGAGGAGAGAACGAAGTCGACGCCGCGATCGAGCGTGATCCAGAAGCGGGTCATCCTCGGATCGGTGATCGGCAGGCTGTCCGCTCCCTCCCGGATCAGGCGCTGAAAGACCTGAACGACGCTGCCGCGCGAGCCGAGCACATTACCGTAGCGGACGCTCGAGAAGGTGGTGCCGCCGGTTCCGCTCAGGCTGTTCGCAGCCGAGACGATCTTCTCGGCGGCAAGCTTGCTGGCGCCATAGAGGTTGATCGGGCTCACGGCCTTGTCGGTCGAAAGCGCGACGACGCGCTTCACCCCGGCGGCGAGAGCCGCGTCGACGACGTTCTCGGCGCCATGGATGTTGGTGCGCACGCACTCGAAAGGGTTGTATTCGGCGGTCGGCACGATCTTCATCGCGGCCGCGTGGATGACGACGTCGATGCCGCGCATGGCGCGCGCCAGGCGGTCGCGGTCGCGAACGTCGCCGATGAAGTAGCGCAGGCAGTCGAAATGAGTCGGCGAAAGCTCGTCGGCCATTTCCGCCTGCTTCATCTCGTCGCGGCTGAAGATGACCAAGCGCCGAGGATTGTATCGGGACAGAATGGTCCGGACGCAGACCCGGCCGAACGACCCGGTCCCGCCGGTGATCAGGATGCCAAGACCGTCGAGCGTGGAAAGCGGGGGCACGCGCAATTCTCGCAACTATTGAAGGAGGCTGGACACACCGTTAAGAGGACAGCTCCCTCTTGTCCAGACTGTTACGAAGGCTGGTTTTAGCATGACGGTCGTCGCCATTATCCAGGCCCGCATGGGGTCGACTCGCCTGCCGGGAAAGGTCCTCGCCGAACTGGGGCCTAAGCCCGTTCTGCAATGGGTGGTGGAGGCCAGCCGGTCGATCCCCGGAAACGGCGCCGTCGTCGTCGCTACCTCGACCGCGCAGGCCGATGACGCCATCGCATCCTGGTGCGGGGAGAGGGGTATCCCGGTCTTTCGCGGCCATGAGGACGATGTGCTCGACCGGTTCGCCGGGGCGGCGCGCGAGGTCGGGGCGGATGTGATCCTCAGGGTCACGGCCGATTGTCCTCTCCTCGATCCGGACGAGGCCGGGAAGGTCCTCGCGGCGGTCGTGGACGGGCGGGCAGACTATGCCTGCAACAACGAGCCGCCGAGCTATCCCGACGGTCTCGACTGCGAGGCCTTCACCCGGCAGGCGCTCGAGGCGGCATCCGAGCGCGCGCGGCGTCCGAGCGAGCGGGAGCATGTCACCCTCTTCATCAGGGACCCGGCGAATCGTTTCCGCATCGAGCGCCTTCGCTGTCCGCTCGGCGAGCTCGGTGATGAGCGCTGGACCCTGGACAATCCGGAGGATCTCGCGTTCCTGCGGGCGGTGGTTCGCTCTCTCCCTTCCGATCGTCCGCCGCGCCTCGCCGAGGTGCTTGCCGTCCTCGACCGGTCGCCCGAGCTTCGCCAGCTCAATCGCGGCATCGCCCGGAACGAGGGGCTCGCTCGATCGCTTGCGCGCGACCGCGCGGCCGGCTTCTAGCGATGCGCTTTCTCGTTCTCGGAGGGACCGGCCTGGTCGGCCAGGCGGTGGCGGCCGAGGCCCGGGTGCGCGGACACGACGCTCTCGCCGCGGCTCGGCGCGGGACGGCCCTTGCCCTGGATGCGACCGACAGCGACGCGCTTCGCCTCGCGGTGCGGACGCATCGGCCCGAGATCGTCTTCAACTGTATCAACTTCGGATCGATCGAGGCCTGCGCGGCGCGTCCCGAGGACGCCCACCGGGTCAATGCCGGGATCAACGGCGTGCTTGCCGAGGCCTGCGAAGAGATGGGCGCGGCTCTGGTCGCCATCGGCACCGACCACTACTTCACCGGCGATGGCGACGCGAAGCACGGCGAGGAAGCCGCCGTCGCGCTGGTCAACGACTATGCGAAATCCAAGCACGCGGGAGAGCGCCTAGCCCTCGCCTATGCCAGGAGTCTCGTCGTCAGGACCAACGTCACCGGCTTTCGCGGCTGGGCCGATGGCCAGACCTTCATCGAATGGGCTTTGGCGGGCCTGCGAGCAGGGCGTCCGATGACGCTCTTCGACGACTACTACTGCTCGACCCTGGATGCGGGGAGCCTGGCGGCGGCGGCGATCGACCTCGTCGAGCGCGGGGCGCGCGGCGTGTTCAACGTCGCCTGCCGCGACGTTGCTTCGAAGCAGCGCTTCGTGATGGCCTTCGCTGAGCGCCTCTCGGCGCAGACCCGGGCGCTCGCCACGGGCTCTGTGAGGTCACTGCCGGTCAGGCGGGCGGAGAGCACCGGCCTCGACGTAGGCAAGGCGGAGAAGGCGTTGGGCCGGGCGCTGCCGAGCTTCGACCAGGCGGTCGACACGCTGGCGCGACTCGCCAAGGATGCGTGATATGAATCCGCGCTCGGTCGCCAGGGAAAGCGCACGGTTTTGAACATTCTCGGCATCTCGTTCTTGAGCGACGCCTCGGTCGTGGTGCTGCGCGACGGACGGCTGGTCGCCGCCATCGCCGAGGAACGCCTGAACCGAGTCAAGCAGTGGAACGGCATTCCGCATGCGGCGGTCGAGAAGGCTTTGCAGCTTGCCGGGCTCTCGCTCGCCGATGTCGACGTCGTCGCCACCCATGGCGCTGCGCCGGCGGAGCCGGAATCCGAGCCCTATCGCGAGAAGGAGCGCGCGATCCGAGCGGCGCCGTTGCCGCCGGAGGTCGCCGAAGGCCAGCTCAGGCGTCTCGCGGAGCGCGAGAGCCATGAACGCCGTGTGCTCGGCGAGAGGACGCCCGGCTACCTTGCCGAGGTTCGCGCCCTCGGGCGGCCCGTCGACGTCCACGGCCATCACGAGGCGCATGCCGCGACCGGCCTCTATGGACGCGGCGTCGGCGACGGATGGATCCTCACCATCGATGGCTGGGGCGAGGATGGCTCGTCCTCCCTCTGGCGGACGGACGGGAAGGGGATGAGCCGCGTCGCCTTCTCCAACAGCTTCGACTCGCTCGGATACTTCTACGGCGCGGTGACCAAGGCGCTGGGGTTCATCCCGCACCGTCACGAGGGCAAGGTCCTGGGGCTGGCGGCCTACTGCCCGCAGCCGAAATCGCTGGCCGAGCTCCGCTCGATGATCGACTACGATCCCGGCCGCTACCGCTTCCTCGGGCGGATGGAGCGCGGCCTGTATGTGCCGCGCATGGAGAACCCGCTTCTCTCGTCCCTGGTCGGCCGGCTTCCACGCGAGGACATCGCCGCCGGGACCCAGCAGAGCCTCGAGCAGGTCGTTGCAGCGCTTGTCGACGATCTCGGCGCCGGCCCGCATCGCCTCATGGTGGCGGGCGGCGTCTTTGCCAACGTCAAGCTCAACCAGCGTCTGGCGGAGCGGCCGAACGTCTCCGAGGTCTATGTCTTCCCGAACATGGGCGATGGCGGGCTCGCGGCTGGCGCCGCGTGGCTCAGCCATGTGCGCCGCACGGGCACGCCGCCGGAGCGCTTCGCCACCGCCTTGCTCGGTCCGGCACCGGACGAGGCCGAGATCCTGCACGAGCTGCAGGGTGGCGGCCTCGCCTATGCACGCCCGGGAGACATGGAGGATCGCGTCGGCGAGCTGCTGGCCTCAGGCCGGGTCGTTGCGCGCTGTGCCGGGCCGATGGAGTACGGGCCGCGCGCTCTCGGCAATCGCAGCATCCTCTATCACGCATCTGATCCCGGCGTGAACGACTGGCTCAACCGGCGCCTCAAGCGCTCGGAGTTCATGCCTTTCGCGCCGGCGACCCTCGCCGACGTGGCGCATGAACGCTATATCGGCCTGGATGCTGCACGCGAGACGGCGAAGTTCATGGCGATCACCTTCGCCTGCACCCGCGCGATGCAGGAAGAGGCGCCGGCCGCCGTGCATGTCGATGGCACGGCGCGGCCGCAGGTGATCGATGCCGAGAGCTATCCCGCCTTTCACCGGATTCTGACGGCCTACCGCAGGCGCAGCGGCCGGTCCTCGGTCATCAACACCAGCTTCAACATGCATGAGGAGCCGATCGTCTGCTCGGCGGCCGACGCGATCAGGGCCTTCAAGGCAAGCGATCTCCCCTATCTCGTTCTCGGCGACTATCTTGTGTCGTCGCCGTCCGCAGGCTGAGATCGGGTCCATGAACGACATCGCGCCGCTGCCGAACCACATTCCGCCGAGGACGATAACGCGCTTCGACAAGTCGGACGCGTATCGCGCCCAGGTGCATCAGGCGATCGCCGGCGGTGCCCACACCTATTCGAAGGGCGACGACCAGTTCCCCGTCCGGGGTCCCGCGGCAATCGCCCGTGGGAAGGGCGGCCGGGTCTGGGACCCCGACGGCAACGAGTATGTCGACTGCGCGCTCGGTCTCGGATCGATCAGCCTGGGCCACGCCTATGAGCCGGTGCTGGACGCCGTCCGCGCCCAGCTCGAGCTCGGCGTCAACTTCCAGCGCCCGGCCGAGGTCGAGCTCGAGCTCGCCCATGCGCTGCAGGCCGTCATACCGGGCGCGGAGCGGGTCAAGTTCGCCAAGAACGGCTCGACGGTCACGACGGCGGCGGTGAAGCTGGCGCGCGCCTTCACGGAGCGTGACCTCGTCGCGTTCCCGCTCAGCAGCCCGTTCCTCAGCTACGACGACTGGTATATCGGCCGCGGCAAGGTGACCTCGGGCGTTCCCGGCAGCACCACCTCGATGTCGCTGCACTACAATGCGAACAAGCCGGAGACGCTCGCGGCCCTCTTCAAGCAGCATCCCGGCAAGATCGCCGCCGTGATCACCGAGCCCGAGGAGCTGCTGCCGACACCGGACGAGAACATCCGGGAGATCGAGCGCGTCGCACGGAGCGGCGGCGCGCTCTTCATCGCCGACGAGATGGCGACCGGCTTCCGGTCGGGCTTCCCCGGCGCCTTCACGCGGCTTGGGCTTTCTCCCGATCTGGTGACCTGGGGCAAGGGGGCCGGCAATGGCTTCTCGCTTTGCGCCCTGACCGGGCGTGCGGACGTCATGGATCTCGGCGGCATCAAGCAGGTCGGCCGCCCGCGCGTGTTCCTGATCTCCACCACGCATGGCGGCGAGTCGCATGCGCTGGCGGCCGGGCTTGCGGTCATCGAGGAGTATCGGCGCCACGACGTGATCGGATATCACCACAAGCTCGTGGCGCGGCTTGCCGCATCATTCAAGGCGACGATAGAGCAGCACGGTCTTTCCGGGGCGATCGAGGCGCATGCGTCGCGCTGGCGCATCGTCTTCATCACGCGGGATGAGAAGGGTGCCGTGTCCTTCGGCCTCCGCACCCTCCTGATGCAGGAGATGATCGGGCGCGGCGTGCTGTTCCAGGGCCTGTTCCTCCCCTGCTTCACGCACACCGACGGAGATATGGAGCAGGTGGAGCGTGCCTTCGATGCTTCGTGCCAAGTGTACAAGCTGGCGCTTCAGCACGGCTACGAGCGCTACCTCGTCGGCGAGCCGCTGCGCCCGGTGTTCCGGAAGTACAATGGCTGCCGCACGAGCTGCCCGGTCGATCCCTGTCCGCACGAGCGGACGTGCCGAACGGCGTCGTGACGCGCGGCACGATCG
The DNA here is from genome assembly GCA_016869375.1 of Alphaproteobacteria bacterium. GTDB lineage: Bacteria > Pseudomonadota > Alphaproteobacteria > SHVZ01 > SHVZ01 > SHVZ01. The sequence goes on from VGEH01000033.1 coordinate 10,520, forward strand.
TCATCCGCGCGGACGCGGATGAGACGATCGGCATCGGACATGTCGGACGAACCCTGGCGCTGGCCGAGGCTTGGCGTCGCGGCGGCGGCCGGGTCCGCTATGTCGCAGCCGCGCCGATGGCGGCACGGGCGACGGATTGGATCCGCTCTGCTGGCCACGATCTCGGTCTCCTGGACGTCGCGCGCTACTCGGAACAGGACGCGCATCGGACTGCCGCGATCGCCGGCGGGGCGACGATAGTCGTCGACGCCTTCGGATCGCCGCTTGCCTATCGCTCGGAACTTCGGGCCCGCGCTCGCAGGCTCGCGATCATCGACGACGTCGGCGGCCCGGGGCCTTGGTGCGCGGATCTCATCGTCAATCAGAACCATGGTGCGACGGCCGACCGCTACCCCGGTCATGACACGGCGTCGCTTCTGCTGGGGCCTCGCTACGCGTTGCTGCGGCCCGAATTCGCTCGCTGGCGCGCGTTGCCGCGCCGCCGGGACGGCGAGGCGTCGCGGATCGCGGTGAGCTTCGGCGGTGCCGACCCGGAAGACACCGCGAGCGAAACGCTGGCCGCTCTCCTGGCCCTTCCCGGCGCCCGGTGGCGGGCGATCATCGCCGCCGGCACGGCCAATCCTCGTGCCGAGATGTTGAAAGAGAAAGCGCGGCGGAGTGGGGGCCCGATCCAGGTCGTCCGCCGGCCGAGCTCGATGGCGCGCCTGTTCGCCTGGGCCGATGTCGCGGTGCTGGCCGGTGGATCGACCGTCTGGGAAGCGTTCTGCGTCGGCACGCCTGTCATCGGCATCGCCATCGCCGACAACCAGGTGCCGGCATCGGAGGCTCTCGGTCGCGACGGCTTGTGGCGCTATCTCGGCCGCGCCGGCCAGGTCACCCAGCACGTGATCGCGGACGCGCTGGGCGCGCTTCTCGCCGACAGCGAGGAGCGGCAGCGACTGTCTCGGGCCGGTCGAGCGATGGTCGACGGCGAGGGCAGCCTGCGGATCGCCGAGGCGATCGCACGGCTCTAGCCGCGGTCGGCGACCAGCTCCCAGCTGATCGGCGTGCCGCGGTCGATGGCGCGTGCGGCGCGGCGACCAAGAATCTCCGGCAGATGCTTCGGCGGCAGGCCGTAGCCGGGACGGATCGAGCGCACATCGTCTGGCGTCAGGACCTGGCCGGCGGCGATGTCCCGGACAGCGTAAAGCGAGCGGCGGAACACCATGCTGCCTTTCTCGCTCTCCTCGCGCGCATAGTTGACGCGGCCGACCGCCTTCCAGGCCGTGCGGCAGCCATCGGCCATCGCCTTGAACTCGTCGGGCTCGAGCGAGAAGGCGGCATCCGGTCCGCCATCGGCGCGCCGGAGCGTCATGTGCTTCTCGACAATGGTAGCGCCGAGACTGACCGCGGCAATGGCGACGGATGTGCCGAGCGTGTGGTCGGAAAGCCCGGCCTCGACGCTGAAAGCGTCGCGAAGGTGGGGAATGGTCCTGAGGTTCGCATCCTCGACCGGGGCCGGGTAGGCACTGATGCAGTGGAGGAGGGCGATCGAGGCGCATCCGGCGCCGCGCGCCGCATCGACTGCGTCCTGGATCTCGCCGAGATCCGCCATGCCGGTCGAGATGATCAGCGGCTTGCCGGTGCGTGCCGCCTCGGCGATCAGCGGTGTGTCGATCGCCTCGAAGGAGGCGATCTTGTAGGCTGGGGCGTTGAGCTTCTTGAGGAAGGCGATGGCGGTCGGATCGAAGGGCGAGCTGAAGACCGGAAGTCCGAGCTTCCGGCCATGGTCGAACAGCGCCTCGTGCCACTCCCAGGGCGTATGCGCCTCCTTGTAGAGCGAGTGCAGCGTATAGCCCGACCACGGCCCGCCCTCGATCGAGAAGTCCTTCTTGGCGCAGTCGATGGTGATCGTGTCCGCCGTGTAGGTCTGGATCTTGATCGCATCCGCGCCGGCCGCCTTCGCCGCGTCCATCAGCTGAAGCGCGCGCGAGAGCTCGCCGTTATGGTTGCCTGACAGCTCGGCGACGACATAGGGCGGGTGATCCGGGCCGATCGGACGTCCGGCGATGGTGAAAGGCGTCGCGCTCACGATTTCGTCTCCGTACGGCCGTTCTCGCGCTGCCAAAGATCGAAGTCCCAGGGACGCTGATTCGTCGTCTGGCGCCGCCGCTCGGCCTCGTTGGGCATCACGAACGGATCGACGACATGCGCCGAGACGATCTCGATGAACTTCTCCTCGGTCAGACCGAGGAAGTCGAGGAAGAGGTCGAGCGCGGCCGGCCACTTGCCGTCATACTGCTCGGTGAGCTTCACCGCCGTCTCGCGGTCCATGCGGCGGTTGCGGACATCGATCGAGGTCAGGTGCGCCGTGCGTCCATATCCCCGCTTGAGGTAGCGGATGTAGTCGCGCACCCCCTGCATGAAGCACTCGATCTTTTCGTAGTCGTATTCGGGCGGGATGCCTTCCACGACGTCGCCCTTCCAACCGAGCTCGCGCTTGATGGTGTCGACCTGGGCGCGCACGTCCCACGGAATGAAGGAGCCGAGATAGAGCTGGCGGATCTTCTTCTCGCGCATCAGCGCGGCCGGCGGGAAGGTGTAGGGCTTGAGGTCGCGGAGGGTCACCGGGTAATCCGAGACCGAATCGTCCAGCATCCGGACGATGTCTTCCGGGTTGAGCCCTAGATTGATGGTCAGGTTGTAGTGCTGGTCGTCTCTGGGCTCCTCTTCCTCGTAGCTCCAGAAGGAGGAGTACTCGGCGGAAGGCTCGCCCCAGACGATCAGAGGGATGTTCTGGCGGATCGCTTCCCAAACCGGATAGCAGTAGATTCCGGTATGGCAATGCCAGCAGAAATCGCCCCGGCGGCGGAGCGACTCGAACATCAGCTTGCGCACGATCTGCCAGTTCGGCGTGAAATGGACGACGTCGACCCCGAGGCGGCGGAAGGTCTTGACGCTGTTGTCCTGGACCGTGGGCCTGAGGAAACCGTGATCGAAGCGGACCACCAGCGGCTTGAGCTTCAGCTTCTCGACCACATACCAGAGCGTGAAGGTCGAATCCTTGCCGCCGGAAAAGGGGAGGATGCAGTCGTAGTCGCCCTTGCCGCGGAAGGCGTCGGCGATCTTGACGAGTTCGACGCCGCGCTTCTCCCAGTCGACGGCTTCGCGCTTGTAGTCGATCTGGACGCAGACGGAACACACGCCGCCATCATTGAAGCTCAACGTCTCCGCCGTCTCCGGCGTGACGCATCGGGTACAGACCTTCATCGGTGCTCGCGTAGAGAATCTCGGCCCTCGGCCGGTCGCGGACAACCTAGTGCATTCCCGACCCTGGCTCAACGGCGGGCGGCCCGATGAACCCGGGACGCGAGTCGGCGAGCGACATCGAGGCGGTCTTCGACCGGCTGTGGCCATTGCCCCGGAGCCTGACCGGTCCCGGGGTGCGTGCGAGTCTCGACATCCTCTCGGAGCTCCACCCCCTGGAGCGTCTCGAAGTTCCGAGCGGGATACGCGTCTTCGACTGGACGGTTCCCGACGAGTGGCGAGTCGCATCCGCGTATCTCGTCGCCCCGGATGGCCGACGAGTGGCCGATTTCCAGGACAACAACCTGCATCTCGTCGGCTATTCGCGCCCGTTTCGCGGACGGATGGCCCTGGCCGAGCTGCAGGCGCATCTCCACAGCCTGCCCGACCGTCCGACGGCGATCCCGTACCGGACGAGCTACTACGAGCCGCGCTGGGGCTTCTGCCTCGCCGACTCCCAGCGTCGCACGCTTCCGGAAGGCGAGTACGAGGTTGTCGTCGACACCGAGCTGAAGCCGGGCTCGCTCACGATCGGCGAAGCCGTCCTCCGCGGCGAGACCGATGCTGAGATCCTGCTCTCGACCTATGTCTGCCATCCGTCCCTGGCCAACAACGAGCTGTCGGGGCCGCTTGCGCTCGCCTTCCTGATGCGCCGGCTGGCGGCCCGGCCGCGGCGGCGCCTGAGCTATCGCTTCGTCTTCCTTCCGGAGACGATCGTGAGCATCGCCTATCTCTCGCTGCGCGGCGATCATCTGAAACGGCGTTGCCGGGGCGGGTATGTGGTGACCTGCTGCGGTGATGCCGGCGCCTTCACCTACAAGCGATCGCGGCGGGGAGACGTGGCATCCGATCGCGTCGTGCGCCGCGTGCTCGGCGGCAAGCCGCACGAGATCATTCCGTTCCGGCCGGACGAGGCGAGCGACGAGCGCATCTACAACAGCCCGGGTTTCGAGCTTCCCATCGGCTCGCTGATGCGAACCATGTACGGGCGCTATCCCGAGTACCACACCTCTCTCGACGACAAGTCGGTGATCTCCTTTCCGGCGCTGCAGGAGACCGTCGACGTCCTCGAGGCGGCGGTCGATCGCTTCGAGGCAAGACGCTGCTTCCGCCCGGGCGCAGGCCCGGAGCCGCAGCTCGGCCGGCGCGGGCTCTATCCTTCCGGACCGGATGCGTGGCCGCAGATCTCGCGCCAGTACTGGCTTCTGCATTATGCGGATGGCGAGCACGACATCGAGGACATCGCCGAGATGAGCGGCCATTCGGCGAGCGACCTGCGGTCGACGCTTGAGTCCCTGATCTCGGCCGGGCTGATACGGCCGGTAGCAGGCGCGGGCGAATGACGCGTCCGATCGCGTCTCTGGCCCTTGGGGGGGCGCAGTTCGGCCTCGACTACGGCATCAGCAACCGGCGCGGCCGCGTGCCCTTTGCCGAAGTCGAGGCGATCCTGGCGAAAGCGGCCGATGCGGGAATTGCCTTCGTCGATACGGCGCCGGCCTATGGCGACAGCGAGGAGGTCCTGGGCGCCATCCTGGCAGGCGATCCGAAATGGCGGATCATCACGAAGACCGTCGACCTTTCGTCGCTGCCGCTCGGCGCGGCGGCGGCGCGCCTCGAAGAAGGTCTGGAGCGGTCGCTGTTGCGGTTGAAGCGGCGTGAAGTCGACACCCTCCTCTTTCATCGCCCGCACGATCTCGCCCGGGAGGACGGCGCCGAGATCTGGGAGAAAGCAGCCGGTCTCAAGCGTCGGGGCCTCGTCCGGAGGCTCGGCCTCTCGATCTACGAGGAAGCCGATCTCGACCTTCCCGGCCGCAGGCGATGGGACGTGGTGCAGGCGCCGACCAGCATCGTCGACCAGCGCCTGATCTCGTCGGGTGCCTTCCGACGCCTTGCCTCGGCGGGAGTCGAGGTGCAAGTGCGCTCGATCTTCCTGCAAGGGCTTTTGCTCTCGCCGGAGAGCCGACCCGCCGGCCTCGTCTCGGCCCATGCGGCTTCGCTGGCCCGTTTTCGAGATCTGGCCGACAGGCTCGGTTTGACTCCGCTCGAGCTCTGTCTCGCTCATGTGCGGCGCTTGCCGGAGGTCGCGATCTGCCTCGTCGGCATATCGAGTGCGGGCGAGCTCGAGCAGATACTTGCAGCGAGGCTTCCGGAGCTTCCGGATACCGCCGTGCTCGCCGTCGACGCTCCCGATCTTGTCGATCCGCGCCGCTGGCCGCCTCGCTGACCGGCCGTTCTTGACGAAATTCGAGGGCGCATGCGATGTAGCCCGCGAATAGCGCCGATTGGATGAATTCGCCCTGATGTCAAGCGTCACCCCCGATGAGATCCGCCTCCGTATCGCCGGGATCCTGCCGGGCCTGCCGGTCGATCCGACCGTCAATCTGCTCGAGAGCCAGATGATCGATTCCTACTCGATCATCGAGGTCGTCGACCTGCTCGAACAGGCGTTCGCCGTGCGGTTCGGGCCTACCGACCTCTCTTTCGAAAATCTGACCTCGCTGGCGGCCATGGCTGCCACGGTGAGCCGGCTCCGGGACGCCGCATGACCCGCAATCTCGGCGAGCTGCTGATCGCGGCTGCCACCCGTCGACCCGATCACATCGGCATCGTCGACCGCGGCGAGCGGTTCGCTTGGTCGGCGCTTCTGCAAGAAGCGAGTGTGACGGCGCGCGCTCTGGTCGATGCCGGCCTCGGGCGTGGCGAACGCGTGGCGATCTATGCCGATCACGGCCTGGGGCAGATCATCTCCCTGTTCGGCGTCGCCCTGGCTGATGGCGCCTTCACTATCGTCAATCCGTTGCTGCGCGCGGATCAGGTCATTCATCAGATCAGCGATGCCAGTACGCGCTTCGTCATCGGACAGCCTGCGCTTCTCGGCACGGTCGACGGCTTTCTTCGCCGGTCGCAGCTGAAAGTGATGACGATCGACGCCGCCGGACGCATCCAGGGCGAGCGAACAAGTACCTATGGCCCGGCCCCTACCCGAGGCATCCCCGCCGACGTTGCCTGCCTGATCTACACTTCGGGGTCTACGGGGAAGAGCAAGGGCGTCGTCGTCCCTCACCGCACGCTTCTCGACGGAGCGCGCATCGTCAGCGGCTATCTCGGCATAGGGCCGGATGACATCACGCTCAGCCTGCTTCCGTACAATTTCGACTATGGCTTCAACCAGCTTCTGACAGCGACCCACCACGCCGCTCGTCTCGTCGTGCACCGCTTCGTGCTGCCGAAGGATCTCCTCGACACGCTGGCGGCCGAACGCGTGACTGGGTTCGCGGCGGTGCCGACGCTGTGGCCGAAGCTTCTCGACCCTCGCTTCGTCGATCCGTCCAGTCGGCCGGCATTACCCTCGCTTCGCTACGTGACCACGGCGGGCGGCGTGCATGGCCAATCGATGCTGAGGCGCCTAACCGAGTTCCTTCCCGGCGTGTCGATCTACATCATGTACGGCCTCACCGAGTCGTTCCGCTCGACCTACCTGCCGCCATCCGAGCTGCTGAAGCGGCCGGGATCCATCGGCAAGGCCGTACCCGAGGTCGAGATCATGGTCGTCGATGGGGACGGGAAGCCCTGTCCTCCCGGCGTTGCCGGCGAGCTGATCCATCGTGGTGCCTTCATCAACTACGGCTACCTCAACAACGAGGATCTGACTCGCGCGAAGTACATCGAGCTTCCGACCGGCGGACCGGGCTGCCGGCCGGAGATCGCGGTGCGGTCGGGCGATCTCGTTTCGCGCGACGAGGATGGGTTTCTCTACTTTCACGGCCGGATCGACCAGCAGATCAAGAGCATGGGCTATCGCGTGAGCCCGGGCGAGATTGAAGAGGCGGCATCCTCGTTCACCGGCATCGCTCACGTCGCGGCCTTCAGTGTGCCGGACGAGACCGTGGGTGAAGCGATCATCCTGGTTTGCACGACTTATCCCGGGGCGAAGGCAGAAGCCGATGCGCTTCGCCGGCATCTGCAGGAGCACCTGCCTCCCTACGCTGTCCCGCGCCGCATCGTCTTCCTGGACAAGCTGCCGCAGACGGTGACCGGCAAGGTCGACTACCCCTTGCTGCGCCGTCAGCATCTACAGCCGGAACCGAAATGATCCGGACCGGTCGTGATGATCTGCGCGCCCTGTGGCGGCGGCTCGGCATTGCCACGGGAGCGAACATCCTCTGCCACAGCTTCCTCGGCGCTCTCGGACGCATTGACGGCGGACCGCAGGCCGTAGCCGAGACGCTCCTTGAGGCGGTCGGCGAGGGCGGCACCCTGATCGCACCGACCTTCACCTATAGCTACTTCAAGGACGAGATCTACGACCCGGCCGAAACGCCTTCGACGGTCGGCATCCTTGGCGACATCCTCCGGCGGCATGATCGTGGTTTTCGCAATCTCGACCCCAATTTCTCCAACGCGGGCGTCGGGCCTCTCGCCGAGAAGCTGCTTACCCTCGATGGGTCCGAGAGCTTCGGCGCTACGAGCCCCTATGCTCGCTTCATCGATGCCGATATCCGGATCCTTCTGCTTGGCGTCGACTACACCGCGCTGCCCCTGTTCATGCATCTCGAGGCGAAGCACGGAGTGCCGTATCGGCACCCGAAATCCTTCCATGGACGCCTGCGCATCGCCGGGGAGCTGAAGGAGACCGTTGCCGTTCATCACGTCCGCGATGCCGGCCTCAATCCCCAGTCCGACCGTCGCCGGATCGGCGCGTTCATCGATCGAGAGCCGGAAGTCGTTCTCGCCGACCTGCCCTACGGCGTGGCGCGAATGACATCCGCTCGCGTGGTAGAAAGAGTCGTGGCGCGCGAGCTGAGGCGTGATCCGCTCATCCTGCTCGACGCGTCACGCCCGTTTCAAGGGGATGGCCGTAAGTGAGCGATTGGAACAAGAAGTCATTCCGCGGGACCTGGAACCGTTATCCATTCAGCGACGTGGTGTCCTTCGTGATGCGTCGTTTCGGCCGCACCGAGGATCGCTCCTCCGTCGCGATTCTGGATCTGGGGTGCGGCGGCGGGAGCCACCTCATGTTCCTGGCCCAGGAGGGGTTCGACTTCCACGGGATCGACGGCAACGCCGAGTCGGTCGAACGCGCCAATGAACGGCTGCGCAGCGCTGGCCATGATGATCGTCGCGCCGTGACCGGAACCTTCGATCGGCTTCCGTATCCCTCCGATCGCTTCGATGCCGTCATCGATCGGGGCTCGCTGACCTGCAACAGCCTTGCCGACCTGCCGCCGCTGATCGCCGAGATCCGGCGCGTGCTGAAGCCGGGCGGTACTGTCTTCAGCATGATCCTCCACGAACTCGGTGCGGCTTCCGCCGGCGGTCGTCATGTCGGCAGCAACGACTACGTCGACTTCCCCGGAGACCTCAGCGGCAGCGGCCTCCTGCATTTCACGACGGCCGAGGAGGCGCGCGGGCTGTTCTCGGCATTCCGTGATGTCGGCATCGACCAGCTGGTCCGCAGCACCGAGTTGCCGCGGCGAGAACCGTCGATCAACGAGGCCTGGACGATCGTGACCGCCACGAAATGACCGGTCACGCCATTGCGCTCGGCGGAATCGGCGGCGACAGCCATTCCGTCGGTCTGATCCTGCTTCGGCGCATGCTGCAGCAGAGCGGATTCCGGGTGCTTTACCTCGGAACGCAAAACCCGATCGAGGAGTTCTTCCTGGTCGCGGCTTCCTGCGACGTCGTCATGATCTCCTGCGTCGACGGCCATGCGCATCACTATCTTCGCGACTTCCCGCGCCTCATCCGCGAGCGTCAGCAATCCTCGTTGTGGTATCTGGGCGGTCATCCGATGGTGGAAGACATCATTGGGGGCGAGACCAGGTTCCTCGCCATGGGCTTTCATCGCGTGTTTATGCGGTTCGTCGAGCTCGACCGCATACTGGACTGCCTTGCCATGGACTTGGCCGGCCGCGCTCCGGCTGCGCCGAACTCCCTCGTCACACGATTGATGGAGGAACGGCTCGAGACGATAGCCGATGGCGTGGACGATCGGCAGATGGCGCTGGCCGACCATGATCGCGAGCGTTCCTTCGTCCTCCAGCACTGGCCGACCGGTCGGGGTGCCGCTGACCTCGGCGACAACGCGGCGTGGCTTGCCCGCCGCCCGTCATTGGCGGCGGCAGAAGGGGAAGTGCTCGAAGGGCGGCGGTCGATGCTGATTCAACCACGCACCGGCGTCGCCCTGCCGGAGGAGCAGGCGCGGCTCTTTCGGGCGGCGTCGGACGCCGGAGCAACCGTTCTTTCCTATCAGATCGACTCGTTGACCCGGAACAACAACTACGTCGAGGCCGCCGAAGGGATCCGTGAGAGCAACCTCGCGCAATTCTCGACGATAAACGGTTTCCCCGCGGTCAATCATGGCGTGCCCGTCCTGCGTCGGGTCGGTGCCCGCGTCGATCGCCCGCTTCAGGTAAGGCACAGCACACGCGATCCGCGCCTCCTCGCCGAGATCTCTTATGGCGGTGGCGTGTCGGGCTTCGAAGGCGGCGCCATCTGCTACAATATTCCATACTACAAGGATTATCCGCTGGCGGAAGCGATTGCCCGCTGGCGTTACGTCGACCGCCTGACCGCGCGCTACCACGATGCGTTCGGCCTGACATTGCATCGAGAGTTCTTCGGCGTTCTTACCGGCACGCTGGTCCCGCCATGCATCGCGATCGCCACGGGCGTTCTCGAGTCGGTCCTGGCGGCGCAGCAAGGCGTGCGTGCGGTCGCGATCGGCTATGCCGAGCAGGGGTGCAGGGCGCAGGACGTCGCGGCCCTGCGCATGATCCCCAAGCTCGCGAAGCGGATACTGGCCAACTTCGGATTCGCGAGCGTCGCCGTCGGTGCTGTCTTCCATCAGTACATGGCGGCCTTTCCGGCTCAGCCGGGCAAGGCTCGTCAGCTCATTCGCGCCTCGGGTACGTCGGCGCGACTGGGGAAGGCGACCAGGCTCTTGACCAAGACAGCGGCTGAGGCGATCAGGATCCCGTCGCTCAACGACAATATCGAGGGCCTGTCGCTCACGCTTGCCGGCATTGCGGACGCCGATGCGATGGTCTTGGACGAGAAGCGCGTCGGCGAGGAGGCGGACTGGATCGAGCGCGAGGTAACGGCGCTTGTCGACCATGTGGTCGAGCTCGGCCGAGGCAATGTCGCAACCGGGATCATTCGGGCCTTTCGAGCGGGCTCGCTCGATGTGCCTTTTGCTCCCAGCCGCTACAACAGCGGGGATTGCATCACGGCGCGCGACGCGGGAGGCGCCGTTCGGTTTCTCTCCTGCGGTCGCCTTCCCTTCTCGGCCGACATCGTCCAGTTCCACGCCGAGCGCATGTCGGAGCGGCGCCGGCTGTCAGGAGTGCAGGAAAAGCAGGATTATCGTTTGATCGAGGAAGACCTGCTGCGCATACCGCGCGGCCATTTCGAGACCTGGCCGCTGAGCTAGCCCCTGCGAGCCGGAAGGTGGGGCACTTTCGGCGACCGGCCTTCCAGCACGTCGACGAGCAGGCGACGGATCTGCTCGGTGATCGTGCTCCATCGCGTCGCCACTCGCCGAGGATGGGTTCGGACATTGGGAAAGAGGGGAACTGCCGGCCCCAGCCCGTGCGTCGCCCAGCTCTGCCCGGCAAGGAAGCTCCACACCGGCAGACCGGCCCCGGCGGCGAGATACATGACGGCGGTATGCGCGGTCACCAGGACATCGCAGCCCGCCAGGATCGCGGCGACGTCCTCGAGGTCGTTTTTGAGATCGATCGGGGGATGGATGAAGGCGGGCAGCTCTCGCCTGAGATACGCAATCTCGTCCTCCGTCCACGAATACTGGACATTGACGATCGTGACCGGCAGTCCGCGAAAGATGGCGGCAAGATCGGTTGCCGACATGTAGTGCGGCATGTTGGTTGCGTTCATGTTGCCGCCGCGCCAGGAGACGGCGATCCGCAGGCGGTTCGGTCGCGACGAGAGCAGCGGTTCCCAATGCGCGACCTTGATCGGGTCTGGCACGAGGTAGCGGCTCACGGGGCCGGGGCGTCCGGCGCGCAACGCCTCGATCTCGCGACGGATCGCGGGCATGAAGGGCAGGGGAAGGCTGCTGATCGGAATCTGCAGATCGACGGTCCGGCCGCTCAAGGTCTCCTCGACCGAGGGGCGCGCGGCGACGATGTCGAACCGTGGGAAGGAGCGGCGATAGAGCGGGACGAGTCGCGGATCGGACTCCACGATCACGTTGCCATTGCCCGAGACCATTGGCAGCCATCGCGCGAAGTAGAGATGATCGCCAATCCCCTGCTCCATCCAGATGAACAACGACCGCCCGTCGAGCGGCTCGCCTTCCCAGCGCGGCCGAACGATGCGGAGCGTAGGCCGGGGGGGTAACCCCGGCTCCAGCAGACGGTTCTCCGCGAGGGGGTATCCAGCCTCGATCTTTCCTTGCGCCAGCTGCGAGTATGCGAGGTTCAGGGTGAGGTGCGGATTGCTGCTGTCGACCGAGAGGGCGCGGCGTATCCAGCGCTCCGCCTCCTCGGCGCGCGCGTCGAGGAGGATGATGTGGGACAGGTTCACGAGGGTGGGCTGGTGTGCGGGCGCGACGGCTGCAGCCCGGCGAAGGTCGAGCTCGACGCGGTCGTGTTGCTGGAGGACCTGGCGCGCCAGTGCCACGTTGCCGAGAGCTGGCGCCGAGAGCGGTTCGATGGCAAGCGCGCGTCGTGCCATTGTAAGGGCAAGAGCAGCCGAATCATGGCGCAGCACATCGCTCAGATTGCTGTAGGTTCCACCGTGCTGGGGCGCGAGAACGGCGACTCCTCGCAGCGCGGCCGCCGCGGCCGGAAGATCGCTGAGCGACACCGCGACTCCGGCAGCCTGCATGAGCCAGTCTGCCGCGTAAGGATGTGCCGGAACCTGCTTTGCGGTCCGGACCAGCAATGCGCCCGCCCGTGCGGGTTGATTGCTTCCGATGAGCATATTGACGACGTTCGCCATGGCCTCCGGGTCGTAGCCGGCCGTAGCGAGGTCGCGCGCAATCGACTCATCGTCAGGTGGAAGTGTCACCGAGAGGTCAGCATGCTGAGTTGGACGGGTCGCTCATACAGAGCGTTCAATGCGCCAAGCGTGACCTTCGATCAACGGAATTGAGAGAGACTCCCTGTCGCTCCTTATGACGAAGCCCATGCGAATCCCCCGGATTGCAAGGTGAGCCTGCAATCCGGGAGCTTGCCGGAAGTCACGCCGCCAGCTTCTGCACCAGCCCCTTCGCCCTCGACAACGCCCCCGGCCGGAACTCGCGGCCGAGGAAGCGCGGGCGCGCGACCGGGCCGGGCAGATGGAGCCCGGTGGTCGTCTCCTGGCGGAAGCCGAAGCGGCGGTAGTAGTCGGGGTCGCCGACCAGGAAGACCGACGGCTCGCCGGCTTCTTCCACCCTCGTCAGCGCCGCCTTCATCAGCGTCGCGCCGATCCCCTCGCTCTGGCGGCTTCCGTCGACCGCGAGCGGCCCAAGCATCAATCCGCGCCGAGCGAGGCCGAGCCGCACAGGCCAGAGGCGCACGGTGCCCACAAGCTCGCCCCCCTCCAAGGCGACAAGGCTCAGATCCCGGTCGGGATCCTGGCCGTCGCGAAGGCGCTGGCAGGTCTTGTGCCAGCGGGCCGGACCGAAGGCCTGGTCGAGCAGCCGCTCGATCGCAGGCGCGTGCTCGGGCCGCTCTAGCTGAAGCGTGACCATCTCATGCGACCTCCGCCGTCAGACGCAGTGGGTCTTCAACGGCTCGAAGCCGTTGAAGGCGACCGCGGCGTAGGTCGTGGTGTAGGCGCCGGCCGCACGGATCTCGAGCTTGTCGCCGATCCGGAGATCGGACGGCAGGCGGTAGTCCGCCTTCTCGTAGAGGATGTCGGCGGAGTCGCAGGTCGGGCCCGCGAGGATCACCGGCATCGGCGCACCCTTCCGTTCGGACACGATCGGGTACTGGATCGCTTCGTCCATCGTCTCGGCGAGGCCACCGAACTTGCCGATGTCGAGATAAACCCAGCTCTTCTTGTCCGCTTCCGACTTCTTCGAGATCAGCACGACCTCGGTCTGGATCAAGCCGGCATTGCCGACCATTTGGCGGCCGGGCTCGACGATGACGTCGGGGATGCGGTTGCCGAAATGCCGGTGCAGCGACTCGTCGATGGCGTCGCCATAGGCAGCCATGGTCGGAATCGACTTGCGATAGCGCGTCGGAAAGCCGCCGCCGATGTTTAGCATGGTCAGCTGCACGTCGTGCTGCTCGAGCTCGCGGAAGAGCCATGCCGCCTCGGCGACGGCCGCGTCCCACTGGCCGGGATCGCGCTGTTGCGATCCCACATGGAACGAGACGCCGTAGGGAACGACGTTGCGCTTCGCAGCTTCGAGCAACAGCTCCTTCGCCATCTTCACGTCGCAGCCGAACTTGCGCGACAGCGGCCAGTCGGCATGCACGCCCGAAGTCAGGATGCGGCAGAAGACGCGGCTGCCCGGCGCCGCTTCGGCGATCTTCGCAAGCTCTGCGGCCGAGTCGAAGGCGTAGAGGCGAACACCCCTCGCATAGGCCTTGGCGATGTCCGAGGCCTTCTTGATCGTGTTGCCGAAGGACAGCCGATCGGCGGCGACGCCGGTGGCCAGCGCCATGTCGATCTCGTTGACGCTGGCGACGTCGAAGCAGGAGCCGAGCCCGGCCAGCAGATTCAGGATCTCCGGCGCCGGATTGGCCTTCACGGCGTAGTAGATCCCGGCCCGCGGCACGGCCGTGCGCAGCTTCCGGTAGTTGTCGGCGACGAGGTCGAGGTCCATGACCAGGCAGGGCGTCTCAGGCTGCTGCTCGGCCAGGAACTTCTGAATCTTCTTCGTCATTGTCGTTGCTCCCTCCTGGCGCCGTCAGGCCACGCGGAAATTCTTGAACTGCCACGGGTCGGAAGCGTCGACCGCTTCCGGGAACAGGGCACCCCGGCCCTCGAGCGGGGTCCAGTCGGAGTAGGCGCCGACCACCTCGCCGAGATAGGGCCGCGCGATCTCGAGGATTCGCGCGTGGTCGAGGCTGTCGGCCTCGACGATGCCGGCATTCGGGTTCTCGATCGCCCAGACGAGTCCGGCGAGCACGGCCGCGGTCACCTGCAGGCTGGTCGCGTTGTTGTGCGGCACCAGCTGGCGTGCCTCGTCGATCGAGAGCTTCGAGCCGAACCAGTAGGCGCCCTTGGCATGGCCCATCAGCAGCACGCCGAGCTCGTCCACGCCCTTGGCGATCTCGGCCATCATCAGCCGCTTGCTCGCCTGCAGCGCCCAGTTCTTGCCGGCGAGCTCGTGCAGCGACAGCACCGCGTCGTCGCACGGGTGGTAGGCGTAGTGGACCGTCGGCCGATAACGCACCGTGCCGCCCTCGGAGAGCGAGTAGTAGTCGGCGATCGAGATCGACTCGTTGTGTGTGACCAGGAAGCCGTGGAAGGGGCCTTCCATCGGTGTCCAGCTGCGCACGCGGGTCGAGGCGCCCGGCCGCATCAGGTAGACCGCGGCGTCGCAGCCGAAGCCGTGACGCTTGGCGTCGTCGGGGAAGTGACGCTCATGCGTGCCCCAGCCGAGCTCGGCCGGCTGCGAGCCCTCGCCGACGAAGCCGTCGACCGACCAGGTGTTGACGAATTCGCCCGGACGCTTCGGGGCGTCGGCGACCTGGGTGTCGCGCTCGGCGATGTGCATCACCTTGATGCCGAGATCGCGGGCGAGCAGCGCCCAGCCGATGCGGTCGCGCGGCGTGCGCACGGCATGCCCGGTGTCGCGCGCGATGGTGAGCAGCGCCTCCTTGACGAAGTGCGAGACCAGGCCCGGGTTGGCGCCATGGGTCAGCACGGCGGTCGGGCCGCCGGCGAACTTCGGGGCCAGCGCCAGCGCGCTCTCGCGGAGCGCATAGTTGGAGCGCTGCGAGGGCGTGAGCGAAGGATCTGTGTAGCCGCCGGCCCAAGGCTCGATGCAGGTGTCGAGGTAGAGCGCGCCCAGGCCATGGGCGAGCTCGATCAGCGCGACCGACGAGACGTCGACCGAGAGGTTGAGCAGGAAGTCGCCCTTGGCCAGCAGGCTGCCCAGCACCGAGCGGTAGTTCTCGCGCGTGACCGGCTCGATGATGAAGCGCACGCCGAACTCGGCCGCGACCTCGCGGCCGCGCTCCTCGGCGGTGAGGACGACGATGCTCTCGCGCGGCATGTCGACGTGGCGGAGGATCAGCGGCAGGACGCCCTGGCCGATCGAGCCAAAGCCGAGGATGACGAGGCGGCCCTTGAAGGCCAAGTGCTTCCGATGCATGTGCGACCCCTCTCGCGCCCGGAGGACCGGACGGATGACGACAGCGCCGGCGGCGGGTTTCGGCCCGTCCGCTGGCGGCGCGGTTATCGATGGAAACGAGCGAACGATACCCGGTCCGGCCAGAGGCCGACCGGAGCTGCGTTACCGCTCGATGCGCGGAGGAGGCGCGAGCACTGGCCCGAACATCGTATCCACTTCCCTTAAGGACACCGGCCCACTGTCGACCGGCTCGACCGAAAAGGACGCGTACACGTCGTTGCTTGACCCGGATGGGAGGCCTTGGGCACGTGCGATTGGCGTCGGCCCGCTACATGGGGTCAAACGTCCCGCTTTGCAAGAGAATTCATCGACATAATTCCTGCACGAATGTGCCGCTGTTCTATCGGCGGGGCCTGGGCAGGTGTGGCGCGGTTTCCGGCACCTCGGCGTCGAGGCAGCGGATAAGCGCCGCACGCACGCGCTGGACGAGTTCTCCCCATGTATCGGATAGCCCGCGCGTGAAGTGGGCGATGTTCGGTATGAACGGGTTGCAGTCGAAGTCGGGCGTCATCCAGTTGCGGCCGAAATAGCAGCACCAGACAGGCACGCCGAGAGCGCCGGCCATGGTGAAACTGGACGTGCCGACCGATATGACGAGATCGCATGCCTGTATCAGCGCGGCGACGTCGTCGAGATCGTTCTTGAGATCGATCGGAGCGAAGTAGGTGTCGGGAAGACCAGACTCGAGCCGCTCGCGCTCGCCGTCGACCAGATCGTACTGGAGGCTCACGACGGTGACTGGCAGGTCCCTCAGCATGGCGACCATATCCTCGGCCGTCAGGTAGTAAAAATTCCGGTTCGGCGACAGCAAGCCGCTTCGCCATGCCACCGCGATCCGAAGACGGCTGCTCTGCTGCTCGAGAGCCCCGTTCCAGTCGGCGATACGGCTCGTATCAGCGCGAAGATAAGGCCTGACCGGCCATGGACGGCCGTCTTTCATTGCCGCGACCGCTTCGACGCTCTCTCGCGTATAGACGAGTGGCAGGCTTCCCACCGGTATCTGGAGGTCGACGCGCGCGCCACCCACGGTTTCTTCCGCCGTCGGTCGCGACCCGAAGACCTCGATCTCGGGAAATGACCGTTGATAAAGCGTTACCAGCCGCTCATCACACTCGAAGAGAATGCGCCCGGTGCCCCGCGGGACCAGGGGCAGCCAGCGCGTGTAGTAGAACTGGTCGGCAAGGCCGCGCTCGGGCCAGATCAGGAGTGTGCGGCCGTCCAATGGCTCGCCTTCCCAGCGTGGCCGCAGGATGCGCGATCGCATGCTTGGCGGATCGCCCTGGTCGAATAGGCGATTCTCCTCGTAGCGAAGACCAGGATCGACCTTTCCTTGCACCATGAGGGTGTTGCCGAGGCTCCAAAGGACGCGTGGCGTCGGCGGCCTGACGGCAATGGCGCGACGGGCGGTGCGCTCTGCCTGGGCTGGGCGCCGATCCAGGAGAAGAAGCTGAGTCAGGTTTACGAGAGGGGCGAGATACTGGGGATCGATCGTCAGGGCGCGGCGCAGCGCCCGCCGCGCATAAACGAATTGCTGAGAGACACGAAGCGCCATCGCCTCAACCCCGTGAGCCTCCGGCGCCATCGGCGCCATCGTGACGAATCGTCGAGCCAGCGCGAGCGCGCGGCCCGGATCGATATCAAGCTGTGCCTCGCCGAGCATGCCGTAGGCAGGGCCGTGGGCGGGCGCTAGAGCGGCAAGCGACTTCATCGCAAGCGATGACAGTTCCGCGTCGCGGCTCCGCGCCCAGAGACCCTGCGCATGCACGAGCCATGTTGCTATGTCGGTGTGCTCGGGCCAGCGCCGGGCCATTGCAAGCAGCGTAGCCGCTGGCTCGGCGGTGCGACCGACGGACACCATCATCTCAACCAGCTTAAGCAGGACGTCGATCGGTGCGTCGAGCTGTGCCAAGCGGCGACGGCAGCGCGCGAGCGCCGTGTCGGCTCTGCTGGTACGATGATGAAAGCCGACCATGACGCGTAGCAGGTCGACGTTGTCGGCGGCGAGTGCAAGCGCGCGCCCATAAGCGTGCTCCGCCTCGTCTAGCCTGGCGCCGCGTTCTTCGGCTTCGGCGATCAGCGCCAGGGGCATCCAGTCGCCAGGGTTCTCGGCGGCGACTCGCCGTAGGAGGATGAGACCCTCTTCGAAGACATCGGAGCGGACGAGAGCGAACGCGAGCTGGTAACGGCTGGCTGAGTGCGGGGCGAGCCTCATTCGCCGCTCCGCCCAGGTCACGAGGGCGGGCCAGTCTCGCGAGTTAGCCAGAAACTCGCACCAGGCGGCAAATGTCGCGTCCGACCGGGGATCGACTGTGAAGGCTTGTCGTAGCGCCTGTTGCGCGCCGGGCGCATCTCCGTCGTTCATCCGCAACCAAGCGAGGCGAAGCAGATCTTCGCTGTCCGTTGATCGAGCCGGCTGCTGCGGAGAGTCAGCGGTGCCTCTCGCGCCGGCAGTCATCAACCTTCCCGCATCGCGAAGATGTCGTCCAGAACCTCGAACATCTCGAGCAGGTTGGCGCCCTTCATCTGGCGGTTCTTGTGGCGCGAGGACATCTCGTTCCAGACCAGGATGGCGTGGCTCACCTCGTTTAGGCAGGCGCCCAGATTGTTGAAGTTCTGGCTCGACCGGCCGAGGAAGCTTCCGAACTTCTGCGCTCCCTTGCGGCGCACGAAGAGCTCGTCGTAGCTGTCCTGGTAGTCCGACAGGATCATCGCGATGTCGGCGAGGTTGCGCTTGACCTTGCCGCGGATCGACTCGCGGAGCTTGTCGATCGTCGCGCGGTCGGTGCGGTGGATCGTGTCGATGGGCTGCGAGCCGTCCTTGATCCAGAGGCCGAACTGCTGGACCTTCGGCGTCAGCTCGCCGTACTCGATCTCGTAGAAGGTGATCCCCTTCCACGCCTGCATGATCTCCGCCGTCTTGCCGATCGGCAGGTTCATCGCGGCAAAGAAGGGAGCGAACTCCTCGAGGCTCGTCGAGTCCCAGAGCTTGTCGAGCAGCACCTGCACCTTGGCCTCGACGTCGGCCTGGCCCTGGGCCGCCATCAGCACCATCGGGCGGATCTTGGCGCGGATGCGTCGCGAGATGCGGTCCCATTCGGACGGCGAGATCGCGAAGTAGCTGGGATCCACCTCGCTCGCATACGCCATCAGCCGGTCCTTGAGCAGGAACGGGTCGAGCGAGGGCAGCTTCGCCATCGCGTCCAGGATGCCCATGTCGCGCTTGAACACCTCTTCGCCGAGGCCGCGATGGAGCCCGGCCAGGTCCGAGAGCGCCTGCTCGCGATCGGGGTGATCGAACTGGACCGCGGCACCGCCCTTGGTGATGTCCTCGTCGTCGAAGGAGAGGTGGACCTTGGTCTTGATCGCGCGGGTCTGCACGCGGCCGGGCGGCGGCTTGTCGCGCGCCTGGGCGGGATCCACCACCTTGATGATGACCGCCTTGTTGAGGCCGATGCAGCTGAACAGGCGCTTCGGCGTCGTGCCGTCCTTCAGCGCCGCCTTGTCGAGCGCCTGGGTCACCTTGTGGCAGTTATAGACCTTGGCCGATCCCGACTGGATCGTGAAGCGGAAGTACTTCTCGCGCATGGCAGGAGGTTAGCTTTGGATCAGCATCTCCGCCAGCAACAGGATGTCCTCCTCCATCTGCTGTTTGACGCTGCGGTAGAGATCGCGGATCGAAATGATGCCGTAAAGTTTGCCGTCCTCGATCACCGGCAGGTGGCGGTAGCCGCGCTCGGCCATCAGGTCGAGAGCGGTCTGCACCGACTCGGTCGGCTGGATCGTGTCCGGGTTGGCCGTCATCACCTTGCCGACCTCGGTTTTCACGGGGTCGATCCCCTTGGCGAGCACGCGGGTGAGCGCGTCGCGCTCGGTGAAGATGCCGGCGAGCCTTCCCTTCTCGAGCACGAGGATGGCGCCGATGTGCCGTTTGGTCATCAGCGCCGAGACCTCGGCGACCGAGATGTCGGGCGTCACCGTCGCCAGGTCCTGCGGCGACTTGATCACGTCGGGAACGATCTTGCGGTCGGTCGGCAGCATCAGAAGAACAGCTTCTGCAGGTCGATCGAGGATTCGGTGCCGAGCTTGTCGTAGTTCTCCTTGAGCCAGCTTTCCGCGGTGCGCGAGCCCAGTTCGAAGAGGATGTCGATGAAGTCCCGGTGCACGTTGAACTTGGAGGAGGCGCCGTAGGCCGACATCTCCTTCTCCGCCTGCACCATGTGGAAGAAGATGCGGCGCAGATGCGAGCGCCCGGTCAGCCGGTGCTGCTCCAGCATCTGGGTGACGAAGGCGATGGTGCGCATCTCGCGCATCATCGTCGCGTTGAAGCTGATCGAGTTCATGCGGTCGACGATGCCGCGCGCCGTCTGCGGCACCTCGTCGATGCGGATCGGGTTGATCTCGACCAGCATGATGTCGTTCGCCTTACACTGATAAAGAAGCGGGAACATGGCCGGATTGCCCATGAAGCCGCCGTCCCAGTAGTGTTCGCCCTCGATCTCGACCGCCTGGAAAAGATGCGGCAGGCAGGCCGAGGCCAGCAGCACCTCGGCGGTGATCTCCTGGATCGGGAAGACCCGGATTTTTCCGGTGCGCACATTGGTGGTCGAGATGAACAGCCAGACATGCTTGACCTTGCGGAGCTTGTCGAAGTCGACGAGGTCGCTGATCAGGTCGCGCACCGGGTGATAGCCGGTGGGATTCAGCTGATAGGGCGAGAGCATCCGCGTGATGAAGTCGAAGGCCTGGTAGGCCGGCGAGTAGTCGAGGTTGTGGTTGCCGGCCCAGCGATCGAAGATCGAGGGCTGGAAGGGCGAATACTTGCTGAACTCGCTGGTACGCTCCCAGAAATCGCGCAGGATCTTGCGCGCGCCTTCACGTCCCGCATCCATCATGCCGAAGGCGAGGAGGGCGCCGTTCATCGCGCCCGCCGAGGTGCCGCTGATGCCTTCGATGAAGATGCGCTTGTCGGCGAGCAGCCGGTCGAGCACGCCCCAGGTGAAGGCGCCATGCGCGCCGCCGCCCTGTAACGCCAGGTTGATGACGCGATAGTCGGACGGCGGCGGGGTGTCCGCGTTCCAGGGCTGCGCGCCCGACACCGCCGGCTTTGTCTTGGCTTTGGTCATTCCGCCCCGACTCTCACCCGGGGCAAGTTATCCCACGGTAAATAAAATGCGCAATAAAATTACGGAATTAACCGGAACTGGAGCAACAAGGTGCGCTGGAGGGCGACGCGGTTGTCGTCGGAGATGAGGAAGATGAACGTCCCGCCATCGGGGGCGGTCTCGACCGCGAGGCCTTCGAAATTGTCGGACACCAGCGGCGGGCCGAGCTCGGCGAGATCGCGGCCGTCCAGGATGGAGCCCGGCCGGATCGCCAGGGCGGGAACCAGGACCAGCCGCGAGGCGAAGCCGCCGAGGAGATTGAAGGCGCGCTCCAGGACCAGCAGGTCGCCATTGGCGAGCGCCTTGGCGTCGACCGGACGGTAGTCGCCGCGGCGACGATAGGTCGCCTCGCGCCAGGTACCGGCGCTGCCGATCCATGCCCTGAGCGCGGCGGCGGATCGTTCGTCGGTCTCGCTGATCATGACGATGCTGCCGTCGGGGAGCCGTGCCATGGACTCGATGCCGCCATTGGCGGGCTGGCGCGAGATCTCGCGTGGCCCGACCTGCGGTTCGCCGCGGGAGCGCCAGGGTTCCGGGCCGGCATAGCGGGCGAAGCGGTGCACCTGTTCGAAGCCGACGATGAAGCTGCCGTCGGAAAGCTTGTCCAGCGCCTCGGCATCGCCCGCGCGCTTGACGGTGAAGGGGCTGCCATTGCGATCGAGGATCGGGTGGATCTCGGCCTCGGAGACGCCGCGGAGACGGCCGGCCTCGTCGCGCTGGAGGCGCGCCACCAGCCAATGCCCGAGATCGGAGACGGCGACCAGGCGCCGCCCACCCTCGTCGACGACCAGGCCCGAATAGCCGCCGAACCGCGCATGGCTGCTTTCGAGCTCGAAACCGGCGACGAATTCGAGCTGGCCGATGCGCGTGACCTTGGCGTCGCGCGGGTGCAGGTCGACGGCGCGGGCGGAAAGACGAAGCGGCTCCGCCGCCGCTGGAAACGCCAGGAGCAGCGCGACGACCAGGACGCGGCGCAGGCTCAGGGCGAGGCCTCGGACAGCTGGCGCCGCACCTTCGCGGCGAGCCGCCGCATCGAGCGGTCGTGGATGCCGAGCTGGTCCAGATGATCGACGGTGTTCAGAAGGTAGTCGCGGCAGGGACCGATGCGACCGGCGGCGCGGGCGATGGCATCGGCGGCGCGCTCCTCCGACATCTTCTCGGCATAGCGCTCATGGTCGCGGTTGATCGTGAAGGCGATCGCGGCGACCTGGCCCGTGCCGGTCGAGGCGCGCACCCAGCTCGGCACATAGGCGTTGCTGACCATCTCGCGCCGCCACAGCACGTCGGTCTCGCTTTCGACCAGCTCAGGCGCGATCCGGAGAAGGATGCCGCGGCAGGAGCCGCCGCGGTCGAGGCCAAGCATTAGGCCCGGGCACTCGGGCGAGCCGCGGCCGAGCGTCGTCCACAGGCAGAAGCGGCGATGCCAGCCATGCACCGTGCCGATCTGGCGCTCGACGAAATGGAAGGCCGGGTTCCAGATCAGCGAGCCGTAGCCGAAGATCCAGACGTCTTTCGACGGGGCCTTGGACAGGACCGCTCGGCGAGACGCGAGCAGCTCCTCGTCGGACATCGCCCTGAAGCTGCTGCCTGCTTCGCGCGCCATCTGCTGGATCCAGCCGCTCTGGATCTGCTCGCGGGTCAGGCTCATCAGATCGTCCCGACGCCGGGAAGCTTGAGCGCCGGCGGGAAGGCAGAGACGCCGAAGGTGAGCCCGAGGAAATTGATCTCGACACCCTCGGTCTTCGCCACCGTCAGCCCGGCGAGGCCGAAGAGCGAGAGCTGGAGGCCGGTTCCGCTGGGCGCCCGTCCGAGCAGCGCGCCGCCGGGGAGGTAGTCCTTGCCGATCGCCGTCGGCGGCAGCGAGAGACCGAGTTCGGGCACCTCTCTGCCAATGAAGGCGACAAAGGTGTTGCTGTTGGGGCCTGGCCAAGTGATGTAGCTCTGCGGATAGGGATAGCGCTCGACCGCGGCCTTGACCTTCTCGATCATCGCATCGACGCCGGGACCGCGAAGGTCGACGAGAATCTCGGGATGCGCCCCGAACCAGTAATTGTCCGGGCCGGTGCGATCGAGTCGGACCGCCGGCGCGCCATTGCCGACGCCCCAGCCCATCACCTCGTAGCGCGAATACCGGTCGGCGTTGCGCGGCTTGACCACGATCCAGGTATGGACCGCGAGCGCCCGGCGCCAGCCGACGGCGCGGGCGGCGTAGACTTGGACCACGGCTTCGCGCGTGGTCTTCGGATCGGGCGCCTGACCCGAGGAATCCCGGCGCGCCGCGTACCAGGGTACGTCGGCCGGCCGCTCGGACTGGCCGGCGGCGAAGGCGATCGGCAGCAGGACCAGGAGCGCGAGCGCGACGAGGAGGACCTTCATCGGGATGGAAGCATAGCATAGGGCCTTCCGGCTTCGGGAAGGGACGCTGTGGCGCCGGCGGCCGGAGCGGCTATAAAGGCGCCCGGATCGAAACGCGGGAGGGATTGGGGATGTACAAGCTGTTCTATTCGCCGGGCTCGGCGGCGATGGCGCCGCACGCCCTGCTCGAGGAGATTGGCGCGCCGTTCGAGCTGGTCCGGGTCGACACCAAGTCGGGCGAGCACAAGCAGCCGGAATACCTGAAGCTCAACCCCAATGGCCGCGTGCCGACGCTGGCAGATGGCGATCAGGTCATCTACGAGACGGCGGCGATCATGATGCATCTTGCCGACAAGCATCCAGGATCCGGCATGGCGCCGGCCGTGGGAACCGCCGAGCGTGCCCGCTACTACCAGTGGATGGTCTACATGACCAACACGGTGCAGGAGGCCTATATTGAGTATTACCACCCCGACTACTACGCCAAGACCGAGGCGGGTCAGGCCGAGGTGAAGGCGACGTCCGAGGCACGGCTGCAGCCGATGTTCGCGATCCTCGACAAGGCCCTGGAGAAGGGGCCTTTCCTTCTTGGCTCGGCCTTCAGCGGCGCCGACATCTTCCTGATGATGATGGCGCGCTGGAGCCGAAACATGGCGAAGCCGGCGGTGACGTATCCCAACATCAAGCGCTGCGTCGACCAGGTGCTCGCCCGGCCGGCGATCCAGCGCATGATGAAGACGCAGGGCCTGAGCTGAGCCCGGCGCCGGCCAAGACTTCTGGAGACCCCTGCATGGCGTGGATGAGCCGCGTCGTTGTCCTACTTCTTCTCGGAGTGTCTGTCGCGATGGCTGATGATCTCGTCGATTTCGATGCGAAGGAATCCAAGGTCGTGGTCACCTCTCCGGAGTTTGCCGGCATCGCTGCCAACGTCGCCAAGCGCCGGCAGCCGGCTGCCGGCGCGCCGGGGCTCGAGTACCTGGTCTTCTCGGACGCCGTTCGCGTCGCCGTCATCAATCACCAATGGAGCGACGCGCCGGCTTCATGGCCGGAGATCGACCTCGTGCAGTACATCGGCACGGTCAATCCCGGCGGCCAGCTCGAGAAGAAGATCGGCGCTTCCGTTCCCTATGCGCGCGGCGGCGCCACCGGGCGGATCACGCAGTTCAGCGTGCAGCATGAGAACGAAGGGCTGGCCTGCGTCGCCTACGACATCAAGGCGGTGCGGGACAGGCTGACCGGTTTCACCTGCATTCCCGGAACGGCGGCGCTGAGCGAGGACGACGCGAGGAGGCTGGTCAACAGCGTGGGCGTCACCGGCGCCCTGCCACCGGCATAGCCATCTCGGCCAGAACCTCGTCGTCGCGCTCGAGGTCCTTCCTCTTCTCGATCGCTGCGTTCGCCGCCGGATCGCCGAGCCGGCGCAATGCCCAAATCGCGGCGCCGCGGACCAAGGGAGCCGCGTCGTCGAGCAGATGCAGAATCGCTGGAGCGAGCGAGGCATCGCCGCTGTTGCCGATCGCGATCAGCACGTTGCGTATGAAGCGGTCGCGACCGAGGCGCTTCACAGCCGAGCCTGAGAAGTGCGCGCGGAATCCGGCATCGTCGAGAAGGGCGAGCTCGGCGAGGCGAGGAGCGGTGAGCTCGCTCCGCGGCAGCAGTCCGGGCTCGGATGTGGAGCGCGCGAACTTGTTCCAGGGGCATGCCGCGAGGCAGTCGTCGCAGCCATAGATGCGGTTGCCGAGCAGCGGACGCAGCTCGGCCGGGATCGGTCCTTTGTGCTCGATCGTCAGATACGAGACGCACCGCCGCGCATCTAGCCGATAGGGTGCGGGGAAGGCGTCGGTCGGGCACGCATCGAGGCAGGCGCGGCAGGCGCCGCAGTGATCGGCATGCGGCGGATCGGGCGCGAGCGCCAGGTCGGTGAAGACCTCGCCGAGGAAGAGCCAGGAGCCGAAATCGCGCGAGACCAGGTTGGTGTGCTTGCCCTGCCAGCCGATGCCGGCCGCCTCCGCCAGCGGCTTCTCCATGACCGGCGCGGTATCGACGAAGACCTTCACCTGGCAGTCGCGGCCTTCCGCGAGCCAGCGAGCGAGCGCCTTGAGCCGGCTCTTGATCACGTCGTGATAG
>VGEH01000034.1 GCA_016869375.1 Alphaproteobacteria bacterium
GAACGGCAAGAAGGTCAGCGCGCGGAAGTGGAAGACCAAGCACCGTCGAAACCTGCTGTAGGCGGCGCTCGATCGCGGACCTCGGCACCGTCGTTGCGTCGATCGCGCGCGCACGCATCCGCTTGGCGAGGTCGACGGCGTCGTAGCTCTCGTACTCGTGAAAGCCCGTCATCGAGCCTCACCAGGAAAGGCGAAACCGAAGAGGCGGGCGTTGCGGCACGCTGATAAGTCCGCGCAATCGACTTCCATAAGAATATGAGGAATGGTCGATCGTGAGTTCGCGACCTAGACTTTTGAACGGAGGGGCAAAGTCCGGGCTCTTCGCAGGCAAAAACCGCGCCACCGGACGAGGTCAGGGAGATCCGCCATGCAGCCCACACGCATTCTCGCCGGTGCCGTCGTCGTCGCTTCGCTCATCGCCGCCGGTCCGGCCGCCGCGCAGAAGAAGGGCGGCGACATTATCGCGCTGCTCTATGCCGGCCTCAACAGCGTCGATCCGCATTTCACCGGAACCTATCCGGCGCGCAGCATGATCCTGCCGATGTACGAGTCCCTGATGACGGTCGACGAGAATGGCGGGACCATCCCGCTGCTCGCCGAGAAGGCCGAGATCTCGGCCGACGGACTCACCTACAGCTTCCCGCTCCGCAAGGGCGTGAAGTTCCACAACGGCAAGGAGATGACCTCCGCCGACGTCAAGGCGTCGATGGAGCGCTACGCCAAGATCAGCCCCGGCCGCGCCGCCATGGATCCGGTCGCCTCGTTCGAGGCGCCGGACAAGTACACATTCGTCATCAAGCTGAAGACGCCGAGCGCGTCGTTCCTCGACCGGCTCGCCTCGCCGACCTCGCCGGCCACCGTCATCCCGGAAGAAGAGGCGGCGAAAGAGGTCAACAAGACCGGCAACATCTCGACCGGCCCGTTCCAGTTCGTGGAGTGGGTTCCCGACAGCCATTTCCGCATCAAACGCTTCGACGGCTTCGTCAAGCGCGACGTCGCGGGCGAGAAGATGACCGGCTATGGCGGACCGAAGACCGTCCATATCGACACCGTGACCTTCCGCGTCGTGACCGAGGCCTCGGCCCGCATCGCCGCGCTCGAGGCCGGCCAAGCGCATCTGGTCGAGGACGTGCCCGGCCCGGCCGCCGAGCGGCTCAAGTCGAACCCGAAGGTCAGGCTCTACGACATGCCGACCTTCCAAATGCCCGTGATCTATCTGAACCACTCGCTCGGACCGACCGCCGATATCAAGGTCCGCCAGGCGATCCAGGCGGCGATCGACATGGAGGAGGCGATGGGCGCGGCGGCGGCCGGCGCGCCCTACGTCGTGCAGCATGCCTGGGTCTACAAGGGCCATGCGATGTACTCGGACGCCGGCAAGGCGCTCTACAACATCAACAACATCAACAAGGCGAAGGAGCTGCTGAAGGGCTCCGGCTACAAGGGCGAGGAGATCGTCTTCAACGTCGGCAATCTCGGCTTCATGACCCGCTACTCGGTCGTGGTGCAGCAGGCGCTGAAAGAGGCCGGGATGAACGTCAAGGTCAACACCATGGACCTCGGCACGCTGTTCAGCATCTCCAACAAGGACGAAGCCTGGCACATGACGACATCGGGCTTCGGCTCGCAGCCCTTCCTCGGCCCTTACATGTACCAGCAGATCACCACCGGTCCCGCGAACCTGGCGCGGCGCAAGGGCGACACCGCGCTCGAAGCAGCCTGGGCCAAGTTCGACGGCACGCGCGACATGGCCGTCAAGCAGGCCGCCTGGAACGAGATCACCCAGCGCACCTATGACGAGGTCTATTTCGTCAAGCTCGGCGATCTCGGCATGAAGTACGCGGCGGTCTCCAACCTCGCGGGCTTCCGGGCATATCCTGGCTCGCTCCGCTTCTGGGACGCGTGGTTGGAGTAGCGTAAGACGTCGAGAGGCCGGCCAATGGGGCGGTACCTCGCTGGCCGGCTTCTCTCGACGCTGATCGTCCTGATCATCGTCAGCTTCATCTCGTTCTGCATCATGCAGATGGTGCCGGGCGATCCCGCGCTGGTCATGGCCGGCGCCGCGGCCCCGGCCGACGAGGTCCAGCGTATCCGCGAGCAGTTCGGGCTCGACCAGCCCTTCCATGTGCAGATGCTGCGCTGGTATGCCGGCATGCTGCAGGGCGATCTCGGCCAGTCGATCACGCTCGGCCGCTCGGTCGTCACCGCCATCGTCGAACGGCTGCCTTCGACGATCGCGCTCGCCTTCCTCTCTTTCCTGATCACGCTCGTCTTCGGGATCGTGGCCGGGGTTGCCGCGGCGCTGAAGCAGGACAGCTGGATCGATCACACGATCATGACCGTGGCGGTGATCGGCGTCTCGGTGCCGAGCTTCTGGATCGGCCTCATCATGATCATCGGCTTCGCCGTCATGGTCGACTGGTTGCCGGCCGGCGGCTACGTCACCATCGCCGAGAGCCCCGCCCTCTGGTTCAAGAGCCTGGTGCTGCCTTCGATCGCGCTGGCGCTCCTGCAGATGGGATTGCTCGCGCGCATCACGCGCGCCTCGATGATCGAGGTGCTGCGCCAGGATTTCGTCCGCACCGCCCAGGCCAAGGGTCTGCCGCGCTGGATCGTCGTCGGCAAGCACGCCTTCATGAACGTGATGATCCCGGTCGTGACCGTGATCGGCATCGTCTTCAGCCTGCTGCTCTCGGGCTCGGTGGTGATCGAGACCGTGTTCTCGATCCCCGGCCTGGGCCGCCTGATGGCGACCTCGATCGTCACCCGCGATTATCCCGTGATCCAGGGCGCGCTGCTGATCACCGCCGCCATGTTCGTCCTGATCAACCTCGCCGTCGACGTGCTCTATGCCTACCTTGACCCACGCATTCACTACGACTGACGCGCCCAGGCGCGGGCGCTGGAAGAACAGCGCGTGGTACCGGCTGCTGCGCCATCGCATGGCGGTGATCGGCTTCGTCTTCTGCCTGGCGGCGCTGCTGATGGCCGGCTTCGCCGACGTGCTGGCGACGCATAATCCGGAACGAACGCGCATCCGCGACGCCTTCCAGGCGCCGTCGCCGGCGCATGTGCTCGGCGCTGACCATCTCGGCCGGGACATCTGGAGCCGCGTCGTCTACGGCTCGCGCATCTCGATCGGCATCGGCGTCGCCACCGTGGTGCTGACCGGCGTGATCGGCGCCGCCTTTGGGCTCATCTCAGGCTACTTCCGCCGTCTCGACGACCCCCTGATGCGCGTCATGGACGCGCTCATGGCCTTTCCCGGCGTCATGCTTGCGGTCGCCATCACGGCCGCGCTCGGACCATCGGCCGTCAACGTCGTGATCGCGCTCACGGCCGTCTATGTACCCAGAACGGCGCGCATCACGCGCGCCTCGGTGCTGGTCGTGCGCGAGATGGACTATGTCCAGGCGGCCCGCGCCCTCGGCGCCGGTCATACGCGCATGATCCTCCGTCACATCCTGCCGAACTCGCTGGGGCCGCTGGTCGTCCAGCTCACCTTCGTCTTCGCCTATGCGGTGCTGTCGGAAGCCGCGCTCAGCTTCCTAGGCATGGGCCCGCCGCCGCCGACGCCGACCTGGGGTAACATCATCTCCGACGGCCGCGACTATCTGCGCGAGGCGCCGTGGATCTGCCTTTATCCGGGCCTCGCGATCTCGGTCACCGTGCTCGGCCTAAACCTGCTCGGCGACGGGCTCCGCGACGTGCTCGACCCGCGCATGAAGGTGACGCAGGGCTGAGTGTTTACGAAGACAATCATACGCCGTTGGACGTCCGCCTCTAGGTCAGACGGATTCCGTCCATCGGCACCGAGTGTTCCCTAACGCGAGAAGTCAGGCGTTCACGTACGTCTCGGCTCGCTGGAAGAACCATGTACCCAGTGCTCAGATCCCCAAGCAGTAGGGAGGTCTCGCGAGGGCGTAACCGCCAATAGAGACCAATCAATAAGCAAAGAGCGGAGTCCAGCATGTCCTGATCCGCCTTTCGTGGTTGAGCTATCTTTTCAGCGTCACGCAACCATATCGCCAGTTCCTCACAACCGAAGGCGTGGGCGTGCCATGCTGTGGCGCCGGCCACCTGTTTCCAGTCCTGCAGCCGGAATTTTTTCTGTCCTTAGGATTGTACTTCGGCGCTTGCCCGAGGCCGTAGATGTCAGCATGGAGCGACGCGAGTGCGAGCGCCGGGAATACCTCGATCAGATAATGACCAGTGGTCGCCCGCCGAGCTTGCTCGGGATCCTCAATTGCTTCTAGCGCGCTCAGAAAGCGCCATATCGGCGAAGCATCGCAGAACATGCCTTTCTTGCCTCGATTTGAAGGCTGCACTCCGCAGCGAAGCCATCCGGCGAGCGACGCAGCCACCCGCTCTACCGGCCGCATGCTCGTAAGGTTCGGGACGATCGTTGGCTGATCTAAGGCGACGAGGGTGTAAACGCTGTCAGCTCGGATGCCCTGAACAAATGAGAGAGCATGGTCGAAGGATGCCAACCGCGGCGGGTTGAATCGCACCATTCGACCATTCTCGACGCTGACCGCACAGATCGCTCCCGGCGCGGCTGGGTTGTCTGTCCATGCTGAATCGAAACCGATATACGTATTTCGCTGAGCCAACTGCATTGGAGCCCCATCTTCGAGGCGGTTGACCGTAAAGAGTATGGCGCTTAGCTAGACTACCCGGTCCGTGAAGTTCCTGTCTTCTATGTCCCTAGAACTTCACCCGGTCGCCGCCCTTGAGCTGGAGGATCTGGCGCGCCTCGTCGGGTGTGGCGATCTCGAGCGAGAGCGTCTCCAGGATGTGGCGGATCTTCTTCACCTGGTCGGCATTGCTCTTGGCGAGTTCGCCCTTGCCGACATAGATCGAGTCCTCCATGCCGACGCGGACATTGCCGCCCATCATCGCGCCCATGGTGCAGAGCGACATCTGATGCTTGCCGGCGGCGAGGATCGACCACTGGTATTCGCCGAACAGGCGGTCCGCCGTCCGCTTCATGTGCTGCAGGTCTTCCGGATGCGGGCCGATGCCGCCGAGGATGCCGAAGATCGTCTGTACGAAGAGCGGCGGCTTGATCAGGCCGCGGTCGAGGAAGTGGGCGAGCGTGTAGAGATGACCGACGTCGTAGCACTCGCACTCGAAGCGCACGCCGTGGCCTTCGCCGAGATCCTTCAGGAAGCGCTCGATCTGGCCGAACGTGTTGCTGACGATCGAGTCCTTGGTCTTCTCGAGATAGGGCTTCTCCCAGGCGTGCTTCCAGGTCTTGATCTTCTCGGTGATCTGGAAGAGGCCGAAATTCATCGAGCCCATGTTGAGCGAGCAGACCTCGGGGCTGGCGCGCAAGGGGGCGGCGAGGCGGTCCTCGATCGACATGCCGAGGCTGCCGCCGGTCGTGATGTTCACCACGACGTTCGAGGCCTGCTTGATCCGCGGCAGGAACTGCATGAACACGTTCGGATCCGGGGTCGGGCTCCCGTCAGGGTTGCGGGCGTGCAGGTGCACGATGGCGGCCCCGGCCTCGGCCGCGGCGATCGAGTCGGCGGCGATCTGGTCCGGGGTGATCGGCAAATAGGGCGTCATCGTCGGCGTATGGATCGAGCCGGTGACGGCGCAGGTGATGATCACCTTGCGTCCGGCGGGCTTGGCGGCAGCGGTCATTGGCGTTTTCCCCGGGAATTCGTTCTTTCGTCGCGCGATCCTATCAATTGCTCCGCTCGGGATTAAGCTTCTATCTTTGCCTCATCGAGGCATGGGAGGGCTGGTCGAGATGGATCGCAACACGCTTCGCGGCAAGGTTCAGACCGTCACCGGGCTGCTCGACCCGGCCAAGCTCGGCAAGACGCTGATGCACGAGCACCTGCTCTGCGACCTCCGCACGCCGACCATGATGCAGTCGAACGAGCCCGATCCCGAGATCACGCTCGCCAACCGCTTCGCCATCGACTACGGCCGCATTCCGCATAAGATGCAGTACGTCATGGACATGAAGGACATCGCCATCGTCGAGATGGGCAACATGAAGGAGGTCGGCGGCACGTCGCTGGTCGAGCTCACCTGCGGCGGCTTCAAGCCCGATCCCAAGGGGTTGCAGGACATCTCGCTCGCGACCGGCGTCAACGTCGTCATGGGCTGCGGCTACTATGTCGACGAGTACCAGACCGACGAGCTGCGCCGGCGCAGGCCGGAGGATTTCGCCCGCGAGATCACCCAGCAGGTCTTCGAAGGGGCCTGGGGCACCGATGTGCGCGCCGGAATCATCGGCGAGATCGGCTGCCAGTATCCCTGGACCGATCACGAGAAGCGCGTGATGCAGGGCGCCGTCATGGCGCAGAAGGAGACCGGCGCGACGCTGAACATCCATCCCGGCCGCAACGAGGACCTGCCGCTGGAGATCGCGCAGACGGTCGAGAAGTGGGGCGCCGACATGTCGCGCACCATTATCAGCCATCTCGACCGCACGGTCCTCGACGAGGAGCGGTTGCTGAAGCTGGCCGCGACCGGCGTCGGCATGGAGTTCGATCTGTTCGGCACCGAGCAGACCTTCTACAGCCTGAACAAGAAGATCGACCGGCCGAATGACGGCCGCCGCCTGCAGCTGATCCGCGCGTTGATCGATGCCGGCTACCTGAAGCAGGTGCTGATCTCGCACGACATCTGCTCGCGCACCCGCCTGACCGCCTTCGGCGGCCACGGCTATGGCCACATCTTCGTCAACGTGCTGCCGCTGATGAAGGATCGCGGCTACTCGGACGAGGAGATCGAGGTGATCCTGGTCGACAACCCCGCCCGTTACCTCACCTTCGTCTGATCCCGCCGGCTGCGTTTCCGGCTTGCCCTCATCGGCCTGGCGGCTAGGCTGTCTCGTCCTTCCGAACGGAGAGTTCCATGACTGCCGCCCGCTCGATCAACACGGATGTCGCCGAGGCGCTGGAGGAGGCGAAGGCCAACTACGCCAAAGCCAATCCCAAGAGCCGGGCTGTCCATCAGAAGGCGCTCTCCAGCCTTCCCGGCGGCAACACCCGGACCGGCATCTTCTTCGATCCCTTCCCGATCGCCTGGGAGCGGGGCGAGGGTGCCCGCCTGTTCGATGCCGACGGGCACAGCTATGTCGACTTCATTTCGGAAGCGACGGCCGGCATCTACGGCCACAGCCATCCGGGCATCCGCAAGGCGATCGAGGACCGGATGAATCTCGGCTGGAACCTCGGCGGTCATACCGCGCTGGAGGCCGAGCTCGCCGAGATCATCATCGACCGCTTCCCCTCGATCGAGCGGCTGCGCTTCGTCAATTCCGGCACGGAAGCCAACATGTTCAACGTCCAGGTCGCGCGCATCGCGACCGGCCGGCCGGCGGTGATGGGCTTCAACGGCTGCTACCATGGCGGCTTCCTCACCTTCACGGCAGCGACCAACCCGCTGAACGTGCCCTTCGAGACCGTGGTCGGCACCTATAACGACGTCGAAGGCACGCGGGCGCTGATGGCGAAGCACGCGGATCGCATCGCCGCGGTGATCTTCGAGCCGATGCTGGGCGGCGGCGGCTGCATCCCGGCGAGCGCCGAGTTTCTGAAGATGCTGCGCGAGGAAACGAAGAAGCACGGCATCGTCATGATCATGGACGAGGTCATGACCTCGCGGCTCTCCTCCGGCGGCCTGCAGAAGCACACCGGCGTGATCCCGGACCTGACCTCGCTCGGCAAGTATATCGGCGGCGGGCTGCCTGCCGGCGCCTTCGGCGGCAAGGCCGAGTTCCTCGACCGCTTCGATCCGCGCAAGTCGGATGCGCTGCCGCATTCCGGCACCTACAACAACAACGTGATGACCTTGGCCTGCGGCATCGCCGGTCTCGGCAAGGTCTACACCAAGGAATCGGCGACGACGCTGAACGCCCGCGGCGAGGGGCTGCGCAAGCGGCTGAACGCCGTCTGCGACAAGGCCGGCGTCGGCATGCAGTTCACCGGCATCGGCTCGATGCTGGCCGTCCATATGCAGCGGGGTGAGATCCGCACGCCGCAGGATGCCGCCAAGGGCAATGCCAAGCTGCGCGAACTGTTCTTCTTCGACCTGCTGGAGAAGGGCGTCCATGTCATGCCCAAGCGCGGCATGCTGGCGCTCTGCCTGCCGCTGACCGATGCCGATTTCGACACGCTGGTAGCGGCGGTCGAGGAGTTCGTTCAGGTCCGGCGCTCGCTCTTCGACTGATGTCGGAGACCGAGGCACCGGCGGGGGGGCGCACGGGCCGCAGAGGAGGCGGGCGTCAGGGGCGCCAGGCGCAGCGCTCCGCAGCTTCCAGCGCGCCTCAGATCATTCCCGGCATCAAGCGTGCCATCCCGACCTACGATCTGATGAACGAGGAAGGCCTCGTTCGGATTGAGGCGGCGATGGATACGCTGCTGCAGGAGATCGGGCTCGAGTTCCGCGGCGATCCGCCGTCGCTTGAGCTCTGGCGCAAGGCCGGCGCCGATGTGAAAGGCGACCTCGTGCGCTTCCCCAAGGGGCTGGTGCGCGAGATCATCCTGCGCTCGACGCCGAAGAGCTTCGTCCACCATGCGCGCAATCCGGCGCGCTCGGTCCTCGTCGGCGGCAGCAACGTCGTGTTCTCGCCGGCATATGGCTCGCCCTTCGTCTACGACATCGACGAGGGCCGGCGCTACGGCTCGCTCGAGCATTTCCAGAACTTCGTCAAGCTCGCCTATGCCTCGCCCTGGATGCACCACTCCGGCGGCACGGTCTGCGAGCCGGTCGACCTGCCGGTGAACAAGCGTCACCTCGACATGGTCTATTCGCATATCCGCTATTCGGACAAGGCCTTCATGGGTTCGGTGACGGCGGAGGAGCGGGCGGAAGAGTCGATCGAGATGGCCCGCCTGGTCTTCGGCGCCGACTTCGTCGACCGCAACTGCGTCATCATGGGCAACATCAACGTCAACTCGCCCCTGGTCTACGATGCGGCGATGAGCAAGGCGCTGCGTGCCTATGCGCGCGCCAACCAGTGTACGGTCGTGGTGCCCTTCATCCTCGGCGGCGCCATGGGGCCGGTGACGACCGCCGGCGCCATCGCGCAGTCCATGGCCGAGGCCATGGTCGGCGTTGCGCTCTGCCAGCTCGAACGGCCCGGTTCGCCGGCGATCCTCGGCAACTTCCTCTCCTCCACGGCGCTGCGTTCGGGCTCGCCGACCTTCGGCACGCCGGAGCCGGCACTCGGCTCGCTGGTCATCGGCCAGCTCACGCGCCGGCTTGGCGTGCCGCTCCGCTGCTCCGGCGCTTACACCACCTCGAAGATCCCCGACGGCCAGGCGATGCTGGAAAGCGCCGTCTCCATGCAGGCGGCCATCCAGTGCGGCGCGCATTTCATCCTGCACTCGGCCGGCTGGCTCGAAGGCGGGCTCGCCATGGGCTACGAGAAGTTCATCCTCGACGCCGATTTCTGCAGCGCGCTCCACACCTATCTCGCCGGCCTGCCAGTCGACGACAACGGAATGGCTCTGGATGCCTTCCGCGAGGTCGGTCCTGGCAAGCATTTCTTCGGCTGTGCGCATACGATGCGGAACTACGAGACCGCGTTCTGGGACTCCGAGATCGCCGACAACAACTCCTTCGAGCAGTGGCGCGACGCAGGATCCAAGGACGTCATGCGCCGCGCCAACGAGAAATGGCGCGCGATGCTGCGTACTTACGAGGCGCCACCGCTCGACCCCGGCATCGACGAGGCGTTAAAGGCCTATATGGCGAAGAAGAAAGAGTCACGACCGGACGCGTGGCACTGACCTGAGAAGAGGAGCTGACGATGGCTGACAACCAGGCACGCAGCTCCGCCATCCGGCCGCTCGGTCTCGACATCGGCGCCCGCCTCGCGGCCATCGACCAGCAGAAACTCCGGGCCTATCGCCTCGCTCGATTTCGCGCCGAGCTCGCGCGTCGCGACTATGCCGGGGCGCTGCTCTCCGATCCGATCAACATTCGCTACGCCACCGGCTCGCGGAACATGCAGGTATGGACGCTGCACGCGCCGGGCCGCTACGTCTTCATCGCCACCGACGGGCCGATCGTGCTGTTCGAGTTCTCCAGCAGTAAGCATCTCTCGGATGGGCTTGAGACTCTGAGCGATGTCAGGACCAGCACGCCCTGGTTCTACTTCCTCGCCGGCCCGCGCTCGGCCGAGAAGGCCGGACTCTGGGCCGAGGAGGTCGCGAGCCTGGTCGCCAGCCATGGCGGCGAAAATCGCCGCCTCGCCGTCGATCGCTGCGAGCCGATGGGCGCCGAGCGCCTGACCGCGCGCGGCATCCAGCTCTGCGATGCGATCGAGCTGGCCGGCGCGATCAAATCGTCCGAGGAGATCGCGGCGCTGCACCTCTCCATGGATGTCTGCGACATCGCCATCGACCGCATCCGCGAGGAGCTGCGGCCCGGCCTGACCGAGAACCAGCTCTGGGCGGTGCTGCACGACACCAACATCGCCCATGACGGCGAATGGATCGAGTGCCGCCTGATGTCCTCAGGTCCGCGCACCAATCCCTGGTTCCAGGAAAGCGGCAACCGCGTGATCCAGGGGGGCGAGCTTGTCTCCTTCGACACCGACATGGTCGGTCCGTGCGGGTATCTCGCGGACATATCCCGCAGCTATGTCTGTCCGGGTCGCGCACCGACCGACGAGCAGCGCCGTCTCTACGCGCTGGCCCAGGAGCAGGTGCTGCACAACATGGCGCTGCTGAAGCCGGGACTCGGCTTCCGCGAATTCTCCGAGCGCTGCTGGCCGGTCCCGGAGGAATACGTCCCCAACCGCTACATGATGATGGTGCACGGCGTCGGTTTGGTCGACGCCTATCCCAGCCTAGCGTATGTCGAGGACTTCCCGGCCTGGGGCTATGACGGGCATTTCGAGGAGAACATGACGGTGTCCGTCGAGAGCTATATCGGCGTCCGCGGTGGACATCAGGGAATCAAGCTGGAGCAGCAGGTGTTGATTACCGAGCGCGGCGCGGTGGCGATGTCGAGGTCGCCGTTCGTGGATGCTTTGCTGCCCTAAGACGGACGACCACGGTCCCTCGCTTGGTGGCGTAACGCTCCCGATACAATCGCTACGCGATTGATCTGCAGCGTTCCGCCGCTCGGGGCGAGCGCGGGCTTCGAGCTGAGGCGCAAATGCGCTCTTGCGCACGTCAGCCTTAGCGAGTGGACCGCACCAAGCGAGCTCGGAAGTCCTTCGCGAAGCGAAGCCTAAATCCTCATCCGCGATCCCGTGGGATCATACGGCGACGGCGCCACCACCTTCGCCTTGCGTTCGATCCCCACGACATGCGTCGTCAGCTCCGTGCCCACCGCCGCATGCGCGCGCTCCACGAGCGCCATACCGATGCTCTTGCCGATGGTGTGCCCATAAGCGCCGGAGGTGATGTAGCCCACCATCTTGTTGCCGCGCCAGACCGGCTCCCAGCTCGAAGTATCGGCGTCGTCTGCAGCGACCTCCAGCGTCACCAGCTGGCGCCTGGCGCCTTTCTCGCGCTCCTTGAGCGCGGCGTCGCGGCCGATGAAGTCCTTCTTGTCGAAGTTGATCCATCGATCCATCCCGGTCTCGCCCGGCGTGTAGGCCTGGGTGAATTCTCGGTTCCACAGGCCGAAGGACTTCTCGATGCGGAGGCTCAGCATCGCGTTGAAGCCGATCTCGACCATGCCGAAGTCGGATCCTGCCTTCTTCAGCGTGCGATAGAGCGTCAGATGCTCGGAGGCGGGCACGTTGATCTCGTAGCCCAGCTCGCCATTCACCGAGAGGCGGCCGACCTTGGCGCGGGTCATGCCGACGTCGATCTCGCGGCAGGCGAGGAAACGGAAGCCCTGGTGCGAGACATCGGCGTTCTGCACCACGGTTTCCAGAAGCTCGCGCGAGCGCGGGCCCGAGAGCGAGAATCCCACCCAGTCGTCGGAGATGTCGCGGACGCTGACGCCGTCCGAGAGATTGTCCTTGAACCACCGCATATGCCAGGCGCGGAGGTAGTAGGACCCCATGATCCAGAAGGTGCCGTCGCCCCAGTTGAAGATGGAGAGGTCGCCGCGGAGCTTGCCCGAGGGGGCAAGCATCGGCGCCAGCGCACAACGGCCCGGGCCGGGCAGCTTGGAAGCCATGACATGATCGAGCCAGGCGAGCGCCTTCGGCCCCGTCACCTCGTAGCGCGAGAAGGCGGAGGTATCGAGGAGCCCGATCGTCTCGCGCGTCTTCCGGCATTCGGCACCGACGATGTCATGCGCGTTCGAGCGCTTGAGCGTCGGCTTCTCCTCGAAATCCTTCGACGGCGCGACATAGAGCGGGATCTCGAGTCCCCAGAGCACGCCCCAGCGCATGCCGTTCGCGGTCATCGCGTCATAGGCGGGCGCGGTGCGCAGCGGCCGGCCGGCCCAGAGCTGCTCATTCGGGTAGGTCATGACGAAGCGGCGCGAGTAGAACTGGCCGGTCGTCTGCTTGAGATACTCACGGTTCGCCGCCCAGCCGCCGTATCGGGCGATATCCATGCCGTAGATGTCGGTGGACGGCTCGCCATGGATCATCATCTCGGCGAGGCTCAGGCCCACGCCGCCGCCCTGGAGGAATCCCGCCATGACGCCGCAGGCGGTCCAGTAGTTGCGCACGCCCGGCGCGCGCCCGACCAGCGGGTTGCCGTCGGGGGTGAAGGTGAAGGAGCCGTTGACCCATTTCTTGATGCCGACCTGTTGCAGGGCCGGGAAGCGCTTGAAGCCGATCTCGAGCTCGGGTGCGATGCGGTCGATATCCTCCTGGTTCAGCTCGATGCCGAAATCCCAGGGCGCGCCTTCCATGCGCCAGTGCTTGAAGTCGCGCTCGTAGAGGCCGACCAACAGCCCTTTGCCCTCCTGGCGCGTGTAGGTGAAGCCCTCGAGATCGACGATGAGCGGCAGCTCCTCCTTCCTCGCCGCGATCTCGGGGATCGTCTCGGTGACGAGGTAGTGGTGCTCCATCGGCGTGACCGGGAGGTCGAGCCCGGCCATCAAGCCCACCTGCTTGGCCCAGAGGCCGCCGCAGTTCACGACATGCTCGCAGCCGATCGTGCCCTTCTCGGTGACCACGTCCCAGCCGTCGGGCTTCTGCTTGAGCTCCAGCACGCGGTTGTTTTCGATGATCGTCGCCCCGCGCTTCCGGGCCGCACCGGCATAGGCGTAGGTCGTGCCGTAGGTGTCGACATGGCCTTCGCTCACGTCGTAGAGGCCGCCGAGCACGTCCGAGACATCCATCAAGGGATGCATCGCCTTGATCTCGTCGCGGCCGACCAGGCGGGCGGTGTCGATGCCCATGGTCTGGAAGATGCGGTAGGCCGCCTGCAGCCACTCCCAGCGCTCGGGCGCGCTCGCGACGTTGATGCCGCCGGTCATGTGCAGCCCGACATTCTGTCCGGACTCCTCCTGGATCTCCTTGAACAGCTTGATCGTGTAGGCCTGGAGCGCGGCGATGTTCGGGTCGGCGTTCAAGGCATGGAAGATGCCGGCGGCATGCCAGCTCGATCCCGAGGTCAGGGTCTTGCGCTCGACCAGCGCAATGTCGGTCCAGCCGAGTTTCGCCAGATGGTACAGGACCGAGCAGCCGACGACGCCGCCGCCGATGACCACGACCCGGTAATGCGATTTCATCTCGTTCCGAAGCCCCCGATTTTGGCTACTGTACCAGCCCTAGCCCTTCCGAACTCCACCCGAGGATCGCCTTGTCTTCAACGAAATTCGCCATGGTCGCCACGACCGGGAACGAGCGCCACCTCCGCACGATGAAGCAGATCGGCGTCGACCATGTCGTGCACTACGCGATGGACGATCTGCCGGAATCGGAGGACGAGCTGACCGCGATCCGCGACCGCTACGCCGCTTTCGGCCTGACCTGGGCGATCGCCGAGTCCGGTCCCGCGATCGACCGCATCGTGCTCGGCAAGGAAGGGTGGCGCGAGCAGACCCAGCGATACAAGCACATCCTGCGCGTTCTCGGCGGTCTCGGCGTCGGCGTCGTCGCCTACAACTTCATGCCGCAGGTGAGCGAGGACGCGATGGTGATCCGCACCGACCTCGACGCCAAGGCGCGGGGAGGAGCCCGGACCAGCCGTTTCGCGCTCGCCGACATCGGCCCCGATACCATGCCGCATGACGAGGCCGCGATCCCGCGCGACGAGATGTGGCGAAATCTCGAGCGCTTCCTGGAGGCCGTGCTCCCGGTGGCGGAATCGGTCGGGGTGAAGATGGCCATGCACCCTGACGACCCGCCGATGTCGCCGCTCTGCGGGCTCGAGCGCATCATGGACCGGGTCGAGAGCTTCGAGCGGCTGCTGGCGCTCTCCTCCAGCCCGAGCAACGCCGTCACCTTCTGCGCCGGCTGCTTCGGCGAGCTCGGCGTCGATGTCGTGGCCCTGTTCGAGAAGTTCATCGACCGCGTGCCTTACGTCCATGTCCGCAACATCGAGGGCGGGCCGACCGATTTCATGGAGACCTTCCCCGACGAAGGCCGCATCGACCTGCCGGGCCTGGTCGATGCCTTCGAGCGGCGCGGCTATGACGGCTTCGTCCGCCCCGACCACGCGCCTCTACTGGCGACGGACGGTGACGAGATGCCGGCCGGCTACGGCATCCAGGGCCACATCTTCACCATCGGCTACCTCCGCGGCATCCAGCAGTCCTTGAGGCGGAAGGCCGGCGCTTAAGCCGTGCGGCATTTGGCGCGTACAGGGCAGCGCCGATCGGCCTATTCTCCCGGAAGATGACGCAACCAACGGCGGAAGCCGACGACGGCTCACCTCACTGGCAACGCACCCTGATGGCGATGGTGGCGGTGCAGCTCGTGATGAGCCTGTCCTTCACTTTCGTCAGCCCGATCCTGCCGCTATTCCTGCCCGAGGTCGGGGTCGCCAACGACCGGCAGCTCTATCTGTGGACCGGCGCGCTGGCGGCGATCACCTCGCTCATGGCGGCCCTGGTCTCGCCGATGTGGGGCCGCATGGCCGACCGGCACGGGCGCAAGCTGATGGTGCTCCGCTCCTGCTTCGCCATCGCCATCTGCACGGCGCTGATGGGCCTCGCGCAGAATGTCTGGCATCTGCTCGGCGCGCGCACGCTGATGGGCGCCTTCGCCGGCTTCTCCGCCGCCTCCGTGATCCTGATCTCGACCCAGGTGCCACGCTCGAAGCTGGGATATGCGCTGGGCCTGATGAGCTCCGGCCAGCTGATCGGCTCGCTGCTCGGTCCGGTCTTCGGTGGAGCTCTGGCCGACCTCACCCAGAGCTACCGCCTGCCGTTCTTCGCCAGCGGCGCGCTGTCGGTCGCGGCCACGCTCCTCTGCTGGTGGACCGTGCCCGAGGCCTTCACCAAGCCGGAGAACAAGCCGAAGACGTCGGTCTCCGCCGCCTTCCGCCAGCTCGCCGGGGTTCCGGGCATGATGGTGCTGGTGACCGTGCTCTTCCTGAGCCAGTTCGCGATCCAGGCGGTGCAGCCGATCGTCGCGCTCTATGTGCAGAACATCGTGGGCGACCAGCCGAACCTAGCGACCCTGGGCGGCGTCGCGCTCTCGGTGACGGGCCTCGCCGGTGTCGTCGCCGTGCCTTTGCTGACTCGCACCGGCGACCGCTTCGGCGAGAAGACGGCACTGATGATCGCGATCGCCGGGGCTGCGCTCGCCACCGCGCCGCAGGCCTTCGCCGGCTCCTATTGGGGCTTCGTCGTCGAGCGCTTCTCGCTCGGCCTTTTCGTCGGCAGCATCGTTCCGATCACCAACGCGCTGATCGCCAAGGTGACGCCGGCCTCCGAGCGCGGCATGACCTTCGGCGTCACCTCGTCTGCCTACTTTCTCGGCAACTCGCTGGGGCCGGCCTCCGGCGGCGTCATCGCCGCCTATGCCGGGCTTCCCTGGGTCTTCGTGGTGACGACTGTGATGCTGCTCGCGGGTTTCGCCTGGGTCGCCGCCGCGGTGCCGGGGCGGAAAGGCCCCTAGTACAGATAGCAGGCGACCTCGCGCGGACCCGCCTGGGTCGGCCGCGAGGTGAGAAGCGGCCGCCCGCCCGAGCAGCGTGGCATCGCGTGGCGGCAGCGCGTATGGAACGCGCAGCCGCTCGGGGGATGTGCCGGGTCGGGCATCTCGCCGGAAAGCAGGATGCGCTCTCGGCGGCGCGCCGGGTCGGTGTGCGGCACGGCCGAGAGCAGCGCCTGGGTATAGGGATGCGAGGGGCTGTCGAAGATCTCGGAAGTCGAGGCGATCTCGACGATGCGGCCGAGATACATGACGGCGATGCGGTCGCTCACATGCCGGATCACCGAGAGATCGTGGCTGATGAACAGCATCGCGAGGCCGAGGCGCACGCGTAGCTCGGCCAGCAGGTTGATGATCTGCGACTGGATCGAGACGTCGAGCGCCGAGACCGGCTCGTCCGCGATCAGCAGCTTCGGCTCCAGCACCAGCGCGCGGGCGATGGCGATGCGCTGGCGCTGGCCGCCGGAGAATTCATGCGGGTAGCGGCCGGCGGCGTCGGGCGGGAGCCCGACCAGCGCCAGAAGCTCGGAGACGCGTGCCTCGCGGCTACGGGCATCGCCGATACCATGTACCTCCAGCGGCTCGACCACGATCTCGCCGACGCGATGGCGCGGGTTGAGCGAGCCGAAAGGATCCTGGAACACCACCTGCATGTTGCGCCGGCGGCGGACCATGGCGCGGCGGTCGAGCTTGGTGATGTCCTCGCCCAGGAAGCGGATGGAGCCCGCGGTCGGCTCCACCAGCCGCAAGACGGTGCGGCCGAGCGTGGACTTGCCGCAGCCGGACTCGCCCACGATGCCGAGCACCTCGCCTCCGGCCAGCGTGAAGCTGACGCCGTCGACGGCGCGGATCGTGGCGCCCTGGGCTGCGTAGTATGTCGCGACGTCTGTGACTTCGAGCAGCGTGCTCATGCCGGATTCCAGCAGCGGAGCCGGTGCGGCGGCTCGGTCAGCGGCGGCAGGTCGGTCGAGCAGCGCGGGATGGCGAAGCGGCAGCGGGCTGCAAAGATGCAGCCGGCGCCGCGATCGGCGGGGGCGGGGACGGTGCCGGAGATCGAAGGCAGCTTGCGGCCGGGCGGGTTCGCTGCCGGCATGGTGTGCAGCAGCGCCTCGGTGTAACGGTGACGTGGGTTCCGGAAGAGCTCGGCCGATGGTGCCTCCTCGACGATGCGGCCGGCATACATGACCGCGACGCGGTCGCAGAATTCGGCGACGACGCCCAGGTCATGCGTGATCAGCAGGACCGCCATGCCGAGTTCGACGCGAAGCCGGCCGATCAGGTCGAGGATCTGCGCCTGCACGGTGACGTCGAGCGCGGTGGTCGGCTCGTCGGCGATCAGCAGCTTCGGCCGGCAGGCGAGCGCGATCGCGATCATCACGCGCTGGCGCTGGCCGCCCGAGAGCTCGTGCGGGTAGCGGTCGAGCTGGTTGCGCGCCGCCGGGATGCCGACGAGGTCGAGCAGCTTGGCGGTCTCGGTGCGTGCGGCGCTGCCGTTCATGCCGCGATGGACGATGAGGCTTTCGCCGATCTGGTCGCCGATCGTGTAGACCGGGTTCAGCGAGGTCATCGGCTCCTGGAAGATCATGCCGATGCGGTCGCCGCGGATCGCACGCAGCGCCGCGATGTCGAGCGACAGCATGTCGGTGCCGTCGAAGAGGATGCGCCCGCCGAGGAACTTGCCCGGCGGGTTGGGCAGGAGGCGCATGACCGAGAGCGCGGTCACGCTCTTGCCGCAGCCGGACTCGCCGACCAGGCCCAGCGTCTCGCCCGGCGCGATCTGGAAGGAGACATCTTCGAGTACCGGCGTCGCACCCATGGCGACGCTCAAATTCTCGACGGCGAGAAGCGGTGCCTCAGACATGTCCGCTCGCGCGTGGGTCGAGGACGTGGCTCAGCCGGTCGCCGACGAGGTTCACCGACATCACGGCGAGGAAAAGCGCGAGACCGGGGAAGATCATGGTCCAGGGCGCGTAGCGCATGAACTCGCGGCCCGCGCTCAGCATCGCGCCCCATTCGGCGGTCGGGGGCTGGGCGCCGAGGCCGAGAAAGGAGAGCGTCGCGGTCGAGAGGATCGCGGTGCCGAGGTCGAGCGAGCCCAGCACGATCACGATCGGCCACAAATTAGGCAGCAGATGCCGGCGGAGGATACGCGTCTGGCTGGCGCCGACGGCGCGGGCGGAGTCGACATATTCGCGTCCGACCAGGGTCAGCGTCGCCGAGCGGATGACGCGCGCGATGCGCGGGATGCCGGAGATGCCGACGGCGAGCGCGGCATTGAAGGCGCCGACGCCCAATACGGCGACGATCAGGATGGCGAGCACGATCGCCGGGAAGCCCAGCATCACATCGAGCATGCGCACGCCGATGCGATCGACGCGGCCGCCGAGGAAGGCGATCACCATGCCGATGATGGTTCCGGCGATCAGGCTGATCGCGACGGTGAGCAGGCCGACGGCGAGGGAGAGTTGGGCGCCGTGGAGGATGCGACTGAAGATGTCGCGGCCGAAGAGATCGCAACCGAAGAAATTGGTGAGCGACGGTGCGGCGAGACGCGGGCAGACGCGCGTCGCGTTCGGGTCGAAAGGAGAGAGCAGGGAAGCGAAGAGGGCACCGAACACCAGGAGGACGAGGATGATCGAGCCGGCGACGGCGCCCGGGGTGCCCAAGGTGCGTGCGATCAGGCGGCGCGGCGGCAGGATGGCGGTGGTGACCGCGGGTGTCGTCGTGGTCATGCGCGCCTCGAGCGGATGCGCGGATCGACGATGCCGTAGAGCAGCTCGAGCAGCAGGTTGATCACGATGTAGGCGGTGGTCGTGTAAACGACGAGGCCCTGGACCAGCGGAATGTCCTTGGTCAGCACCGCGTCGATCAGCATGGAGCCGAGGCCGGCACGGGCGAACACGCGCTCGGTCACCACGGCGCCGCCGATCAGCACCGCGAATTGCAGGCCGAGCAGCGTGATCGGCGGGATGATCGCGTTGCGCATCGCGTGCTTGGCGACGACGCGCACGGCCGAGAGACCCTTGGAATGCGCGGTGCGGATGTAGTCCTGCGTCATCGTCTCGATGAGCGCGCTGCGGATCAGCCGCGCAAGCCCGCCGGCGAGGAAGAGGCCGATGGTGATCGAGGGCAGGATCAGCGCGTCGATTCCGTCGCCGAGGATCGGCACCCATTCGAGCTGAAGCCCGAAGACGTAGATCAGCAGCATGCCGATCCAGAAGCTGGGCAGCGACACGCCGACCAGCGCCGTCGACATGGTCATGGTGTCGATCCAGCCATGCGGCCGAAGGCCGGCGGCGATGCCGAGCGCCACACCGAGCAGGATGCCGACGAGCAGCCCGCCGAGCGCGAGCTCGAGCGACGGCCGCACGCGTGCCGCGATCATCTCGCTGACCGGCTGCTTCGAGGAGTAGCCGTTGCCGAGATCGCCGATGGCCATCTTCTTGAGGAAGGTGAGGTACTGGATGTAGACGGGCTGGTCGAGGCCGAGACGTCGGCGCTCGTTGTCGAGGACCTCGTCGCTGGCCGGCGTGCCGCCGAGCGCCAGCATGACCGGGTCGCCGGGGATGAGCTGGAGCACGCCGAAGACGATGGTCCAGGTCAGGAACAGCGTCGGAACGATCCCG
The DNA here is from genome assembly GCA_016869375.1 of Alphaproteobacteria bacterium. GTDB lineage: Bacteria > Pseudomonadota > Alphaproteobacteria > SHVZ01 > SHVZ01 > SHVZ01. The sequence goes on from VGEH01000034.1 coordinate 19,624, forward strand.
AGCACGCGCCGGACGAACCAGGGCATGGTGAGGCTCATCGGAACGGCGCCGGGTCCATGAAGCGGCGCAACACGTTCGTCGTCAGCTTCGCGCAGACATTGCCGTAATTCTCCGGCGGCAGCGAGCCGACATAGGTCATCGAGCCGACGCTGAAGACGGCGCCGCCGGAGGCGGTCTCGAAGAAAGTCATGTCGGCGCAGGACCAGTCCTCGCGCGGCCGCGGGTGGCGGTGGATCAGCATGTCCTCGTTGACCCAGCCGTAGTCGTCATGGATGACGATGCCTTTCGCCACCACCAGCGCGTTGGGCGGCGTGCCGTATCTGGCATCGGTGCTGTCGAGCTCGAAGCCGGCGGCGCCGCCGCCCATGAATCCGCTATCGCCGAACTTGGCACCGGGCGTTGCCGCATCCTCGATGCCTTTCAACATGAAACTGACGCGTGGGTTCTTGATGCCCTTGGTGAAGGCGTAGGGGAATCCCAGGTGGCGGCCCTGGGTCGAGAAGCCGATGCCGACCAGCTTGTGCGAGGCCTTGCCGACGCGGCGGAGCAGGCCGCCATAACCGCCTTCGAACTGGTTGTAGCTCTCGCCCGGCTCCGTCGCCCAGACGCGGATGCCGCCTTCGGCGCGACGCACTTCCAGCGCATGCGGCGTCTCGGCGCTCGGCTCGGCGCGCCAGTAGAAGCCGTTGCCGCCGAGATACATCAGCCGACCGCCCTGATCGAGGAAGCGCTCGAAGCCTTCGATCATGCGAAGCGAGTGATACTCGGGATGCTGCGCGCAGATGATGACGCGATAGGGCTCGATCGCGGCGGCGCCTTCCTCGTGCAGGTCGTGATCGGTCAGCACGTCATGCACGATGCCGGCGCGGTCTAGCCAGTCGACGACGTAGCTGTCGCAGTTGACGCGGCCGGTGCCCGAGCCCGTCGGCACCGGATCGACCAGGCTCATCTGGCGGACGCGCGTGTCGAGCTGCGGGCGCAGCATCGAGGTGATCGACACCCCCGATCCGTCCGCATGGTAGTTGTAGGTGGAGAGGCCGTATTCGGGATTGAGGCCGGGCGTCTCCAGCAGCGCGCCCCAGGCCCGCGCCCGCGGCAGGATCTCCAGGCTGCGCTCGATCCGCTGATAGCTCGAATAGACCTGGTAGCTGAAGGTCGGCACCAGGAAGGCGACATCGGCCTTGCGCGCGCCCTTGGCCGGACGCACGAAGAAGGGAATGTAGTCTTCGCCCGCATCGTTCCTGATGTGCGCGGCATAGAAGCCGCTCGGCCAGTCCGTCGGCACGTCGAGCGTGAAGGCTTCGGGCCAGCCGCAATCGCCCATGTCGTCGGCATGGAAGTGGATGGCGCCATACTGCTCGGGCGCGCTCTTCCAGTCGTGCACGGCGCCGGTCCAGTTCGACCCGGTCATGGCGCGGCTCGGCAGGTTGACCAGATGGCCATGCGCCGCCTGCGGCCCGACATCGATGATGCGTTGGGTCGTGATGCCTTGCGTGAAGTCCCACTCACCGATCGTCACATCGTTGAGCGTGGCGATGCGCGGCCGCTCGATCTTGCCGTTGTAGTGCGCGATGATCTGGCCGCCTTCGAGCGCGGCAGCGACGAGAACGCGCGCGGTGCCGGCGATCTTCGGGAGCTTTGCCTTCGCCGCGCCGAGCCCGCTGTCGGTGATGGTGCCGACCGGATGCAGCGGTCTCTGAGTGACCGACAGAGTTCCGCCTGCCGTGTCGATCACGGCCTCGACCGCATACCAGCGCCGGTTCAGCATCGGCGCGTCGACAGCGATCGTTTCGGCGCCGAGGCGAAGCTGCGTGCCGCCATGCGGGCCGACTTCGAAGCGGACGGCGACCCCGGAGACGTCGATGGCGATCAGGGTCTGCCGGCCGCGTGCCGGCAATGTCGGCCACACCGTCGCGGAGAGCCTGAGCCCGCCACCGTCGAGCGCCAGCGCTTCGATGCGTCCGTAGCTTCCGGGATGTGCCGCGTGAAAAAGACCTTTGCGCTGCCCGTCGAGCGGCGTCGGCATCACGATCTCGCGATAGCCGGGGCCTTCCGGATTGGGATCAGCACAAAGATGGCGCACGAAGCGCAAGGAATAGGCGCGGTCTGCCGCGCTCGAGATCATGAAGCGGATGCGTTCGCCCGCGCGCGCGCTCCAGCGATCGACATAGCCGGTCAGCTGATGAATGGCGGCCCCCGTCGGCGACGTCCCCTGTCGCCACGCGGTCAATGATGCCATAGTCTCGTTTGGAACTACTAGCGGTATGGCAACACGGTGGGAGAGAGCCATGTGGTTTCGTCATGCTTCAATGTTCGCGGCAGCCTTGCTGCTTTCTACGAGCCTTGCCTCAGCACAGACGCCGGCCGGCCTGACGATCGTGTGGGCCGAGGACGACGCCAATCCACGCACCTGGGACCCGCGCGTCACGCAGTCGCGCCATGAGACCCAGCTGATCTATCAGGTGTTCGACCAGCTCGTCGGGTCGGACGAGAACAACGCCCTGTTCCCAGGCCTCGCGACCAGCTGGTCGCTGTCGGCCGACGGTCTCGCGCTTACCATGAAGCTGCGCGAGGACGTGACCTTCCATGACGGCACTAAGTTCAATGCCGAGGCGGTGAAGTTCACCTTCGACTCCATCCGCGAGCCGGCGCTCGGCAGCCGCGCGGCGATCGACATCCTCGGGCCTTACGCCGGCGCCGACATCGTCGGCCCCTACGAGATCCGCATCCGCTACTCCCGGCCCTACGCGCCGGCGATCGCGGTGATGAGCGAAAGTGTGCTGTCCCCGGTATCGCCGGCGGCGGTGAAATCCCTCGGCGATGTCGGCTTCGCCGCCGCGCCGGTCGGCACCGGCCCGTTCAAGTTCACCAACTGGGAACGCGGCAAGCAGGTCACCATGGATCGCTTCGACGCCTATAACTGGGCGCCGAGCTACACGAAGCACAAGGGGCCGAGCAAGGTCGCGCGCGTCATCCACCGTTCGATCGCCGACGCCTCGACCCGCGTCGCCGCGCTCGAGCGCGGTGAGGCGGACGCCACTGACTTCACGCCGATCCTCGACGTGCGCCGGCTGGGACAAGACCGCCGCTACAAGACGATCCTGACCCCGTCGTCGGGTCTGCCCTTCGGCGTGATGCTCAACTCCAAGCGCGGCCCCTTGCAGGACATTCGCGTGCGTCAGGCCTTCATGCATGGCTTCGATCGCAAGGCGCTGACCGACGACATGTATTTCGGCCTGATCGAGCCCGCCTACAGCGCGCTGTCAACGACGACGACCGGCTACTGGAAGGAGGCCGAGAAGTACTACCCCTTCGATCCGAAGAAAGCGGCAGCGCTTCTCGAGGAGGCCGGCTGGAAGGCGGGTGCCGGCGGCATCCGCATGAAGGACGGCCAGCCGCTCACGGTTACCTGGCAGGTGCTCGCCGTGGTGCTGCCGGAAGTCGGCGTCGCGGCGCAGGCGGATCTCAAGAAGATCGGCTTCGACCTCAAGGTCGAGACCATCACCGGCCCGCGCTGGGACGAGCTTGTCTTCGCCGGCCAGCACGAGATCAATCCGCTGCGCTGGATCGCCGCCGATCCGAGCCTGCTCGAGGTGATGTTCCATAGCCGCAACCTGCCCGAGCCCGGCCGCTTCCGCTTCAACCTCGGCAGCCTCGCCGATCCGGCGCTCGACAAGCTCCTCGAGCAGGCGGGCGGCGAGATGGATCCGGCCAAGCGCAACGGGCTCTATGCCGATGTCCAGAAGAAGATCCTGGACTACGCCGCGTGGCTCCCGATCCACAACCAGGTCAACCCGATCGCCTACCGTGCAAACCGCTCCGGATATCGCCTGGCGCGCGCGCAGTGGAACGTGAAGTTCTACGAGGTCGACGAGGTCAAGTAGGGCGGCGTATGGCGCCGGCCGGAAACGAGCCGGCCGGCGCTATCTCGCGCACCTGATCAGCGGCACGTCCCGCGTGAAGGGACGGAAGCCGATGCTGTAGTACAGGCCGCGCGCGGCCGGGTGCGCGGGCGCGCCGAGGCAGCCGACCAGCATGCGCGTCGCACCTGCGGCTTTCGCCCGGCGCATGCCGTGCAGCAGTAGCGCCGCACCCAGTCCGCGCCGCCGATAGTCCCGATGAGTGCCGACCGGCTCGAACTCGGCGGTTCGCGTCGCCTCGTCCAGCCAGATGATCGCGGTCGAAGCGAGCGTGCCATTCGGTGCCGCGGCCAGCACATGCAGATCGGCGCGATACGGCCAGGTCCGCCGGACCCGCTCGAACGCCATGTCGGTGAAGGTGGAGGGATGCCACGCCTCGCGATGCGCCTTGACCGCGTCCGCCGGTGAAACCTCCTCGGCCGTCAGGAACCGGAATCCCTTGGGCAGCAGTGGCTCCGGCACCTCCGTCAGTTCGCGTGCATTGAACTGGCCCCAGGAGCCTTTGTCCGAACCGGCTTCCGCATCGAAGGCGTAGCCATGCTCGGCAGCGATGGCCTGCGCCTTCTCATCCGCGGATTGCAGCGTCAGCAGCCGGTCGACATTCCCCGCCGCCTCGTCGTACCAGTCGAGGATCTCTCCCAGCATCTCCGGCCGGTCGGGATGCACCTGCCAGATCAGCCCAGCCGTCTTGACTTCGCGGAACGTCCCGTCGCTGCGCGCGACCCGATAGGGCAGGTACGTCCAGCCCCAGGCCGCCAGCCGGTCATCGATGAACCACAGCCGGTGGCGCCAGAACGGACTGAGCGCGTCGTAGTCCTTGCCCCAGACCCAGGCCAGCTCGCCGACGCTGGCGTCGACGTTCACCAGCTCCGGCCGCGAAGCCATGACCTCCTGGGCCAGGCCCTGCATCTGCCGGAGTTCAGTCAGGCTGAGCGGTTGCATGCGCGCAATTTGGCGATGCCGGACGGTCGTGTCGAGCGCAGACGAAGCCCCCTCCCTAACCCTCCTCCTGCTGCGCAGGGAGAGGGGACTCGAAGAGCATCGCGTCGTCGTATTCCCTTTCCCTGCGCAGCAGGAGGAGGGTTAGGGAGGGGGCTTCGTCGTGGCCTAAACGTTGTCGCGCGGGATCGAGACCTTCCAGTTCTTGGCGAAGACACGGGTGCCACCCTCGAAGGCGTCGAGCGTCGCTTCGAGATCGAAGCTCGTCGGCGTCGCGGTCATCACCGTCCGGCACTTGGTCTCGATGTTCCAGTCCTTGCGCCTGAACTGCGAATGCGAGGTGACCTCGGCGCGCGCCTTCAAGGGATCGACCGGGTCGATCGAGAAATCGTCCTTCATCGTGCTGGAGCTCTCCAGCCCGATGCCGTCGATCAGCGAGGTACCGCCATCGTTCTCGAAGACGTAGCGGAGCGCGCCGGTCGGCCGGTCGCGCGTATGCGTCTGCGTGATCTTGCCGGGGCGGATCGTCGTCGTCTTCAGGATCTCCGGCAGCTCATGCGGCGGCAGCGGCACGAGCTTGGCGTCCGTCGGCGACGATCCCCGGATCGGCAGGATCAGAGCGCTGCCGGCGCCGTGCACGGTGAGCGTCGCCGCTTCCGGCGACGGCCAGGCGAGGGGCCAGTAGGTGGTGGAGATCGCGACCCGGATGCGATGCCCGGCCGGGAACACCTGCGCCAGGTCGTTGAGCTTGATGCGGACCTTGTAGGTCTTGCCCGGCTCCAGCGGCGTCGGGTTCTCGTGGCTGTCGCGATGGGTGAGGTTGAGAAGCCCGTAGCTGACCCGCGTCGCGGCGCCTATCGCCAGCACGTTTGAGAGACGCACGGCGACCAGCGCCTGCGGCTTGTCGGAGGAAAGCTCCAGCTCGACCACCGGCGCGCCCAGCACCTCGACATTCTGCTCGAGCGGTGCGGTTTCGAAGACGAGCGAACCGCCATCCTCCTCGCGCTGATCGCTCGGCATGTCGGGGAAGAGGCCGTAGGGGCACCATTTGCCGATGGTCTGGCCGATCGTCTGCGGCGAGCGGATTTTTGCGACGCCGCTCCCGGCCGAACCTTTAGCTAGGCGGCCATCCGAAAAACCGAAGCGCGTCGGCGTCGCGCTCGGCGGCGGCCAGGAAGGCTCGCCGATCCAGCGGCCCGGCATCTCCTTGTAGAATGTCCTGGGCGGAACCGAATCCTGCATCCAGATGCGCATCATCGGCTCGGCCATGATGCCGGTGTCCTTGCCCTTCAGCCAATGGTCCCACCAGCGCACGGCGTCCTTGAGGAAGCCCACCGGCGGCCCGGGCAGCGCCATATGCGGGTAGCGGTGGCCCCACTGGCCGATCATCGCCTTCTTCGGCGAGGTGAGATGCTCCATCAGCCGCGGGATCGCGTTGGCGTAGGCGTCGATCCAGCCGCCGACCGCATAGACGGCGCATTTGATCTTGGAATAATCCTCGCAGACCGAGCCGTGCTTCCAGAACTCGTCGCGCCGCTGGTGCTCGAGCCAGTTCTTGACCCAGAGGCCTGAGTTCTCGAGCCGGTCCATCCACATCTCGCGCCAGCGCTCGCCGACCACCGTCGGATCCGGCGGCCGCGCGTTGTGCGAGAACATGGTCGAGGCCCAGCGCAGATTGTCGTTGATGACGCAGCCGCCCATGTAGTGCACGTCGTCGGCGTAGCGGTCGTCGGTCGAGCAGGAGGTGATGATCGCCTTCAAGGCCGGCGGCTGGAGGGCGGCGATCTGCAGCCCGTTGAAGCCGCCCCAGGAATTGCCGATCATCCCGACATTGCCCGAGCACCAGGGCTGCTTGGCCAGCCAGGCGATGATCTCGACGCCGTCATCGAGCTCCTGCTTCAGGTACTCGTCGACCAGCACGCCGTCGGAGTCGCCCGAGCCCCGCTGATCGACGCGCACGCAGGCATAGCCGTGGCCGGCGACATAGGGGTGCATAAGGGAGTCCCGGACCGCCGTTCCGTCGCGGCGCCGATAAGGCAGATATTCCAGGATCGCCGGGACAGGATCCTTCGCGGCGTCCTCCGGCAGCCAGACGCGGGCGGCAAGCCTGGCCCCGTCGGCCAGCGTGATCCACAGGGTCTCGATCTCCCGCACCTTCCGCGGGAAGGACTTCACGATCACCGTCATCGGAGGGCCTCGTCGTTCATCGGATTGCGCAGGGCCACGGCCTTGCTTCACACTGCCAGGGGAAGGCTCGGGGGAAAGCGATGCGGGTCGTCGAAAAGCTGCCGCACAAGATACGCGTCGTCGAGAATATCTTCATTCCGCTGAAAAACGGCGACCAGGTCGCGGCCAAGCTCTGGATCCCCGAGGACGCCGAGAAAAACCCGGTGCCGGCGCTGATGGAGTACATCCCCTACCGAAAGCGCGACTACACCGCGCGGCGCGACGCCCAGACCCACCCCTACCTCGCCGGCCACGGCTACGCCTCGCTCCGCGTCGACTGCCGCGGCGGCGGCGACTCCGACGGCATCATGCATGACGAATACCTGATGCAGGAGATGCAGGACGGCGCCGAGGTGATCGGCTGGATCGCCAGGCAGCCCTGGTGCACCGGCAAGGTCGGGCAGTTCGGCGGCTCCTGGGGCGGCTTCAACTCCCTCCAGGTCGCCTCGCTCCGCCCGCCGGAGCTGAAGGCGATCGTCACGGTGGTCTCCACCGACGACCGCTACGCCGACGACATGCACTACATGGGCGGCGCGCTGCTCAACGATATGCTCTCCTGGGGCCAGCAATTCTTCGCCCAGCGCGCCCGGCCGCCGGATCCGGCGATCGTCGGCGATCGCTGGCGGGCGATGTGGGACAATCGGCTCAAGGCGATGCATCCGCAGATCGGCGACTGGATGACGCATCAGCGCCGCGACGCCTTCTGGAAGCACGGCTCGATCTGCGAGGACTATTCGTCGATCCAATGCGCCGTCTATGCGATCGGCGGCTGGGTCGACGGCTATTCCAACGCCGTCTTCCGCATGATGCAGGGCCTGAAGTGCCCGAAGAAGGCGCTGCTCGGTCCCTGGGGCCATGGCCGCCCGCACTTCGCCTATCCCGGTCCGATGATCGGCTACCTGCAGGAGCAGCTCCGCTGGTGGGATCATTGGCTGAAGGGCAAGGACACCGGCATCATGGCCGAGCCGATGGTGAAGGCCTGGATGCAGGACTCGGTGCCGGTGAAGTCCTTCTACGACACGCGGCCGGGCAGATGGGTCAACGAACCGTCGTGGCCCTCGCCGAACATCAAGGACCGCGGCTATACGCTGCTGCCGAACACGCTGTCGGAGAGCGGAGGGAAGGGGCCCGTCCTCTCGATCCGCTCGCCCGAGACGGTCGGCGTCGCCAGCGGCGAATGGTGTCCCTTCGGCCTCGGCGGCGTCGGGCCGGAGCTGCCGACCGATCAGCGCCAGGACGATGGCGGCTCGCTCGTCTTCGATTCCGGCGTGCTCGCCGAGCCGCTCGAAATCCTGGGCGCGCCGGTCGCCGAGCTCACGCTCTCCTCCGACAAGCCGCGGGCCAATTTGATCGCCAGGCTCTCCGACATCAGGCCGGACGGCACGGTGCTGCGCGTGACCTATGGCGTGCTCAACCTCACGCATCGCGAAAGCCATGAGCACCCGACCGCGCTCGAACCCGGCAAGACCTACAAGGTCCGCCTCCAGCTCAACGAGGTCGGCCATGTCTTCCCCAAAGGCCATCGTTTGCGCGTGTCGATCTCGACCGCCTATTGGCCGATCCTCTTCCCGTCGCCCGACGGCGCGACGCTGTCGATCGCCACGGGCGAGAGCCGCTTCACGCTCCCGGTGCGGGCGCCGCGGGCGGAGGATGCCAAGGTTCCCGGCTTCCAGGAGCCCGAAGGCACGCCGATGATCGCGGTCGAGACGCTGAGGCCGGCCGAGATCGTGCGCAAGCTGACGACCGATATCGGCACCGGCGTCACCGAATACGCGATCCATCGCGACGATGGCCGCCTCAAGATGGCGCATAGCGGCACCATCCTGGAGACGGTGAAGGCCAACATCTTCCGGGTGAAGGATGAGGATCCGCTCTCGGCGGAATCCATCGTCACCTGCACCTTCAAGATGGAACGGCCGGAGTGGAATGCGGAGATCCGCACCGGCGTCACGCTCACCGGCGACGCCACGCATTTCCGGCTGGTGACCGATCTCGACGTCTTCGATCACGGCGTCCGCATCGACAGCAGGACCTGGGACCAGAAGATCGCGAGGGATCTCGTCTGATGCTGCTCTACGCCCTCAAGCGCCTGGGGTTGATGGCGGCGATCGTGCTGGTCGCGATGACGATCCTGTTCATCATGATCCATCTCGTGCCGGGCGATCCCGCCTCGATCGCGCTGGGGCCGCGGGCGACGCCGTCGATGGTCGAGGAGTTCCGCTCGCGCATGGGACTCGACCAGCCCATCGTCATCCAGCTCGCCCGCTTCATCGGCAACGTGCTGACGGGCGACATGGGCGCGGATGTCTGGACCGGGCGCAGCGTCGCCGGCATCGTGTTCAACGAGCTGCCCTACACGGTCGTCCTCGCGCTCGCGGGCCTCGGCTGGGCGGTGCTGCTCGGCATCCCGCTCGGCTGCTATTCCGCGGTCTATCGCGGCAGCTGGCTCGACCGTATCACCGGTGTCTTCTCGGTCGCGGCGATCGCGGTGCCGTCCTTCGTTGTCGCGATCTATCTGCTGCTGGTCTTCGCCGTCTGGCTGCGCTGGTTCCCGGCGCTCGGTGCTGGCCCGCCCGGCGACCCGCTGACTCAGGCCAAGCACCTCGTGCTGCCGGCCTTCGCCATCGGTCTCGGCTGGGTCGGCTTCCTCGCGCGGCTGGTGCGCGCCTCGATGCTCGAGATCATGGGCGAGAACCATATCCGCACGGCGCGCGCCTTCGGCCTCCCGCGTCGGAAGATCATCTATCGCTACGCGCTGAAGCTGGCTGTCCTGCCGACCGTGGCGCTTCTCGGCGTCGGCATGGGACGCCTCTTGTCGGGCGCGGTCTTCGCCGAGATCGTGTTCAACCGCCCGGGCGTCGGCCGCCTCGTCTTCGAGTCGGTCAACGCCCGGAACTATCCGATCGTGCTCGGCGCGGTGATGGTGACGACTGTGCTGTTCGCGCTCTCGACCCTGCTCTCGGATCTCGCTGCTGCGGCGCTCGATCCGAGAACCAGGGACAAGCTCTAGGCCCTACCCGCCGTAAGGCGAGCGGCAGTAGACGCGTTCGCCGGCGTAGTAGCCCTGCGAGGTATTGTCGTAGGGGTTATAGCCAAGCGTGTTGCTGTAGCACCAATCCGTATGCGGATTCCGTGCGGGCACGGCATAGACCGGGGCCGGCCCCGCATAGGCGGGCTGGCTGTTGGCGATGATGCCGCCGATCACGAGGCCGCCCAGCAATCCGACGGCGGCAGCGCCGGCGGCATTGCCGCCATGATGATGGCGATGGCGGTGCTGCGCATGCGCAGCCGAGACGCTGCCGATCAAGAGAGCCGCGGCGAGGCCGCCGGCACACAGACGAGAGACGAGACGGGTCATGGCTCCTGCTCCTCGATGGAGGAATGAACGTGTCAGGAGAAACACGGGCGATGAGGGGCCGTTCCTGCGGACGGTATCCCTATGCCTCAGCCACCGTATGGGGACCGGCAATAGACGCGTTCGCCGCAATAGCCCTGGAACGTATTGTCATAGGGGTTGTAGCCGGGCCTGTAGGAAAAGCACCAATCCGTATGCGGATTGCGTGCGGAATAAGGCGGAAAGACGACAAGCGGCCGCTCCGGCCACGGCGCGTTGACGTCGCCGGGGAAATCGTCGGGCGCGCGGTTGCGGTCGCGCTGCGCCTCCGCGACGGAGACGCTGCCGAGCAGGAGCGTGGTGGCGAGAAGGATGGCGGCTGTCGGTTTCATGGCGTCTTGGAAAACGTCGTCGCCGACGGCCGGGTTCCCGAGCTTTAGCGCGGCAGGCGCTCCAGCTTGCGCTCGACCAGGCGCACGAACAGGCTCGAGCCGTAGGGCAGGATGTTGTCGTTGAAGTCGTAGGCCGGGTTGTGCACGGCGCAGCCGCCTTCGCCGTCGCCATTGCCGATCATCATGTAGGCGCCGGGGCGGACGTTGAGCATGTAGGAGAAGTCTTCCGAGGCCATGATCAGCGGGCCGTCGCGGTCGACATTCTCCTCGCCGACGAGCTCTGCCGCGGTATCGGCGATGAAGGCCGTCTCGTTCGGATCGTTGATGGTTGGGAGAAAGATCAGGCGGTAGTCGAGCGAGGCGGTCGCGCCGAAGCCGGCGGCGACGTTCTCGGCGATCCGCCGCATGTTGGTCTCGAGCAGCTTGAGCGTGTCCATCGAGAAGGCGCGTGCCGTGCCTTTGATGACCGCGGTCTGAGGGATCACGTTGTAGGCATCGCCGCCATGGATCTGCGTGATGCTGAGCACGGCCGTGTCCGAGGGCCGGACGTTGCGCGAGACGATCGACTGCAGTGCCGTGACGATGTGGCTCGCCACCAGCACGGGGTCGATGGTCGTCTCCGGCTTGGCGCCGTGCCCGCCCTTGCCGGTGACGGCGACATCGAAGAAGGCGCCGCCGGCCATCATGCCACCGGGGCGGATGGCGAACTTGCCCACGGGACAGCCCGGCCAGTTGTGCATGCCGAAGATCGAGTCGCATGGGAACTTCTCGAACAGCCCGTCCTCGACCATCGCCTTTCCGCCGCCGAGGCCTTCCTCGGCCGGCTGGAAGATGAAGTTGACGACGCCGTCGAAATTCCTCGACTGCGCCAGGTACTGCGCGGCGCCGAGCAGCATGGTGGTGTGGCCGTCATGGCCGCAGGCATGCATGCGACCCGCGTGGCGGGACTTGTGCGCGAAGGTGTTGGCTTCCTGGATCGGCAACGCATCCATGTCGGCGCGGAGCCCGATCGAGCGCGGCGAGTTGCCGACCTGGAGCCGGCCGACGACGCCGGTCCTGCCGATGCCGCGATGGACCTCGATGCCGAAGGCCTTCAGCTTCTCGGCGACGATGTCGGAGGTGCGCTGTTCCTCGAAGCCCAGCTCCGGATGCGCATGGATGTCGCGCCGCCAGGCCGTCATTTCGGCCTGGGCCTGCTTCAGGCGGTCGAGAACCTGCATCGTCTTCTCCTCATTCGGTGATCAAGGCCGTAGCTCAAATCGGCGGGCGATGGCAACCGGCTTCACGTCCCGCTTATTCGTCGAGGTTCCGCCAGCGGGCTTCGCGCGCTCCAGGAGCCGGGAAGTCCATCTGGCTGTCGTGAAGGACCGCGTCGATCGCGTGCAGGCTCTCCAGCAGCGCCGGGTCGAGGGGCGTTGACGCGCCCGAAGCCATCGTCAGGCGGACCATGCCCGCCAGCCGCCGGAGAGCCTTCAGGAACACATCGTCATGAGCGGCGACGAACGACGTCGCGCTCGCCGCCATCGATGCCGCGCCGATCCGGACCATGGCGACGTCGCTGCTGAGCTGGGTCCGGACGTCGCTGCGGAGCTTGCGCGCTTCCAGAAGCGGGCCGTGGGCGTAGTCGCACAGCGACCGGATCGCCTCGCGCAGCGAAGTCTTCGACTGCTCGCGCTTTCTCTCCACGGCGATCCCGTCAGGCCAGCGGGAAGTGACACCTCACCTCGCGTCCGCCGGGGAGCGGGGTGGGCAAGGGGGCCTCGACCCTGCAGCGATCCTGTGCGTGGACGCAGCGCGTGTGGAACTCGCAGCCGGAGGGGCGGCGGCGGAGGCTCGGGATCTCGCCCTTGAGCTCGAGCTCGCTCCGGCGCTTGTCGGGGTCGGGCTGCGGCACCGCGGCGACAAGCGCCTGGGTGTAGGGATGCGCCGGCCTGGCGAAGACCGCGCGGGTCGGGCCCTGCTCGACCAGGCGGCCGAGATACATGATCGCGAGCCGATCGCTGACATGCCGGATCACCGGCAGGTTGTGGGTGACGATCAGGTAGCTGAGCCCGAACTGCTTCTGCAGCTCGTTCATCAGGTTCAGGATCTCGCCCTGCACCGAGACGTCGAGGCCGGCGGTCGGCTCGTCGGCGAGGATCAGCTTGGGCTTCAGCGACAGCGTGCGCGCGACGCCGACGCGCCGCGCCTGGCCGCCGGAGAGCTGGTGCGCGTAGGCCGTGAGGAAGCCGTCATGCAATCCGACGATGCCGAGGAGGCGGCGCGCTTCCTTGTCGAGATCGACATCGCGGATGCGGTGGATGTGGAAAGGCTCGATCAGCAACCCGCGCACGGTCTTGCGCGGGCTCAAGGAGGCGACCGGGTCCTGGAACATCATGCCGAGCTGGCGGCGGATGCCGCGATACTCGGACTCGCGCAAGCCCACCAGCTCGCGGCCATTGAGATGGATGCTGCCGGAATGCACCGGCACCAGGCCGACGACGGCGCGCGCCAGCGTGGTCTTGCCGGAGCCGCTCTCGCCGACGAGGCCGAGCGTCTCGCCTTCGCGAAGCGCGAGCGAGACATCGAGGACGGCGTCGATATAGGGATCCGCGTCTCTATCGACCAGCGCGCGGACGAAGCCCACCGTGCGGAACCGCACGCGCAGCCCCTGGATCGTCAGCAGCTCAGCCATCGGCGTGCAGGAAGCAGCGCACGTGATGCTGCTCGGCGATCGTGTAGGTGGGCGGCGCTTGCATGCGGCAGCGGTCGAAGGCGCTCGGGCAGCGCGCGGCGAAGATGCAGCCCTGCGGCAGATGCGCCAGGTCCGGAACGGTGCCGCCGATCGTCGGCAGGGTCCGCTGCTCGGAGTCGATGCGCGCCGGATCGCAGGTCAGCAGCAGCTGGGTATAGGGATGCGCGGGCGCGTGGAAGAGGCGGCGGATATCCGCATGCTCGACCACCTCGCCCGCATACATGACCACGACCTCGTCGCAGATCTCGGCGATCAGGCCGAGATTGTGCGAGACGAACAGGATGGCGCCGTCGAACTCGGACCGGAGCTGCTTGATCAGGTGGATGATCTGCGCTTCCAGCGTCACGTCGAGCGCTGTGGTCGGCTCGTCCGCGATCAGGATCGACGGGTTCATCAGCAAGGCCATGGCGATCGAGATGCGCTGGCGCATGCCGCCTGAGAAGCGGTGAGGGTAGTCCTCGATGCGCTGCTCGGGATCGGCGATCCCGACCTTGCCGAGCCAGTGGATCGCCTTCTTCAGCTTGTCGGCGCGGGTGCCCGGGTCGCGATGCTGGATGTCGATCATCTGGGTCGCGATCGACATGACCGGGTTGAGCGAGGTCATCGGGTCCTGGAAGACCATGGCGAGCCGGCGGCCGCGGATGTCGCGCCACTGCTCCTCGGTCAGGTCGCGGAGCTGGCGTCCCTCGAAGGCGATCGCGCCGGTGGTCACCTTGGCATTGCCGGCGAGAAGCCCCATCACGGCGGAGACCAGGGTCGACTTGCCGCAGCCGCTTTCGCCGACGATGCCGACGATGCGCCCCGGCCTGACCGAGAGGTCGACCCGGCGCAGCGCCTTGACCTTGCCGCGCGGTGTCGCGAACTCGACGCTGAGGTCGCTTATGGCGAGGAGCGGCTCGCTCACGGGCGGTTGAGCTTGGGATCGAAGGCGTCGCGGAGCGCCTCGCCGAGGAAGGTGAAGCCCAGCGTGGTCAGGATCAGCGGCAGTCCGCCGGCGATCACCAGCCAGGGCGTGTCGCGGATGTACTGGTAGCCCTCCTGCAGGATCGAGCCCCAGGTCGGCGTCGGCGGGCGCACGCCGAGGCCGAGGAAGGAAAGCCCGGCCTCGATGGTGATCACCACGGGGATCTCCATGCTGGCGAGGATCAGGAGAGGGCCGATCACGTTCGGCAGGATGTGCGAGAAGAGGATGCGGAACGGGCCGGCGCCGAGCGCGCGCTCGGCCAGCACGAACTCGGTCTCCTTCATCGACAGCGTCTGGATGCGCACGATGCGTCCATAGACCGGGATCGAGGTGACGACGACGATGGTGATGATGGTCCCCAGGCTCGGGCTCAGCAGCGTCACC
>VGEH01000035.1 GCA_016869375.1 Alphaproteobacteria bacterium
GATCCACATACGAAAACAGTGAACCAGACCGATCGTCAGATCCGCGCATCTCATCCTCCTGACAAACTAAGGAGAATGAATCACCCTTCAAACCCGATTCGCTACAGACTTCTTCAACAGCCTGCTAGAGGCCGGTCGTCGGCATCTGGGTCCAGTGATCCAGCCGGCGGATCAGGTTGGCGCGGGTGAACGGCTTGATGATGTAATCGTCGGCGCCGTTCTCGCGCGCCGCCATCACGTCGGCCACGGTCCGGCGGCCGGTCAGGAACACGATCCGGGTCTTCCGCCGATCGGGGAAGCGCTGCCGCATCGCCAGAAGCGTCTGCAGCCCATCCATCTCCGGCATCTCGATATCGAGCAGGATGACCCGCGGCTCGTATCGGGCGAGCAGCGCCAGGCAGGTGGGGCCGTCGCGCGCGACCAGCACCGGATACCCGGCCTCGGCCAGGCTGTGCTTCACGATCTGGCGGATGTTGTGGTCGTCGTCGACGCAGAAGATCAGCTTGCCGCGCCGGCGGGTGATCGACTCCTGCTGGGAGGGATCGATCGCGTTGAGGATCACGCCCCGAGGGGGAAGAGCGGCGTCGGGGATAAGGATGGTGTCGCTCATGAGCCCTACCGATCGGGATTTTCCGGTAGAACGCCGGCCGGCCCTGCCGGTTCCGCGAGCGATCGGTACGTCCTAGAGGGACACCACGCTGCCGTCTCGAAGCTCGAGCATGCGGTCCATCCGCTGCGCGAGGTCGAGGTTGTGGGTGGCGATCAGGGCAGAAAGGCCGGTCGCCTTGACCAGCTTGTGGAGCTGTCCGAAGACGCCTTCGGCGGTCGACGGGTCGAGATTGCCGGTCGGCTCGTCGGCGAGGAGCACCCTGGGCACGTTGGCGATGGCACGGACGATGGCGACGCGCTGCTGCTCGCCGCCGGAGAGCCGGCCCGGCCGATGCGTGGCGCGCTCGGCCAGGCCCACCATCCCGAGGAGCTGGCGCGCCCGCTCGCGCGCCTCGCGCTTGGAAAGCCCGGCGATCAGCTGCGGCAGCATGACGTTCTCGATCGCCGAGAACTCCGGCAGCAGGTGGTGGAACTGATAGACGAAGCCGACCGTATCGCGGCGGATGCGCGTGCGGTCGGAGTCGCTGAGCGTCGAGCAGGCGATGCCGCCGACCTCGACCGAGCCGCCATCGGGCCGTTCGAGCAATCCCGCGATATGCAGCAGCGTCGACTTGCCGGCGCCCGAGGGCCCCACCAGCGCCACCATCTCGCCGCGGACCAGCGTGAGATCGACGCCGCGCAGGATCTTCAGCGTCCGCTCTCCCTGGCGGAAGGTGCGGGTGACGCCGCGCAACGCCAGCGTCGGCTCACTCATAGCGAAGCGCCTCGACCGGATCGAGACGCGACGCGCGCCAGGAAGGATAGAGCGTGGCGAGGAAGCAGAGGCCGATCGCCATCAGCACGACCGCGATGACCTCGGGCGGCTCGACGCGCGAGGGCAGCTGCGAGAGGAAATAGATCTCGGCCGAGAACAGCTCGGCGCCCGACAGCTTCTCGATCCAGCGCCGGATCGTCTCGATATTGAGGGCGAAGGAGAGCCCGAGACCGAATCCCGCGACCGTGCCGAGAACGCCCACCGCGGCACCGCTCATGAAGAAGACGCGCATCACCGCGCCCGGCGTCGCCCCCATGGTGCGGAGGATGGCGATGTCGCGGGTCTTGTCCTTCACCAGCATGATCAGCGAGGAGATGATGTTGAAAGCGGCGACCAGGATGATCAGCGTCAGGATCAGGAACATGACGTTCCGCTCGACCTTGACCGCGTTCATGATGCTTGCATTCGCCTGCTGCCAGTCGAAGAGCCGGTAGTTGGGCCCGAGCCGTCCCTGGGCCACGGCGCG
The DNA here is from genome assembly GCA_016869375.1 of Alphaproteobacteria bacterium. GTDB lineage: Bacteria > Pseudomonadota > Alphaproteobacteria > SHVZ01 > SHVZ01 > SHVZ01. The sequence goes on from VGEH01000035.1 coordinate 1,890, forward strand.
GAACTCGTCGACCCGCGTCGGATTCTCGAGCATGACCTCGACACCGGAGGCCGCTTCCGGAAGACGGAAGAAGACCTGCGCCGCCTCCAGCGGCATGAAGACATAGGCGCCGTCGATCTCGGCCATGCCGACGTCGAAGATCGCACCGATCGTATAGGCGCGCGTCCTGGGAAGGCTGCCGAGCGCGGTCGCCTGGAAGGTCGGCGCCACCAGGGTCAGCTTGTCGCCGACGCCGACCCTGAGCTTCTGCGAGAGGCGGTAGCCGATGACCACCTCGTCGTCGTCGAAGGTGTCGAGCTTGCCGCTGCGCAGCTTGCCGTCGAAGGTCCGCCTCGACTTGAGGTCCTCGGAGCGGACGCCGCGGACCAGCGCGCCGGTGGCGACGCCGCTGGCCGTCGCCATCACCTGCCCGTCGATGATCGGTGCGGCCGAGGTGACGCCGACAAGGCCGCGCACCGAGCGCGTGACCTCGTCGTAGTCCGGCACCGGCCCGGCATTGCTGTAGATGGTGACGTGTCCGTTGAATCCGACGATGCGGGTGATCAGCTCGTGACGGAATCCGTTCATCACGCTCATCACGATGATCAGCGTGGCGACGCCGAGCGCGATGCCGATCAGCGAGAACCAGGCGATGACCGAGATGAAGCCTTCCTGGCGGCGCGCGCGCAGATAGCGCGTCGCCATCATCCGCTCGAAGGTGCCGAAAGCGGCCATCAGCGCGCGAGCTTGTTGAGCGCGGCCTCCGGCGACAGCTCCTGCTTCTCGCCGGTCTTGCGGTTCTTGAGCTCGACGACGCCGGACTTGAGCCCGCGCGGGCCGACCGCGATCTGCCAGGGGAGGCCGATCAGGTCCATGTCCGCGAACTTCGAGCCCGGGCGCTCGTCGCGGTCGTCGAGCAGCGGCTCGCGGCCGGCCTTCTCGAGCTTCTCGTAGAGATCGCCCGAGACCTTGTCGCACTCGGCATCGCCGGTCTTGAGGTTGACGATGCCGACGCCCCAGGGCGCGACCGATTCCGGCCAGATGATGCCGGCATCGTCATGGCTCGCCTCGATGATGCCGCCGGCCAGGCGCGAGACGCCGATGCCGTAGGAGCCCATCAGCACGGTGACGGGCTCGCCATTGGGGCCGGCGACCCTGGCGCCGAGCGGCTCGGAATACTTGGTGCCGAAATGGAAGATGTGGCCGACCTCGATGCCGCGCGCGCTCACGCGGCGGTCGGCCGGGATCTTCTCGAACTCCGCCGCCTCGTGCTTCTCGTCGGTCGCGGCATAGAGGCTGGTCCAGCGTTGGACGACCTTCTCCACGCCGGCCACGTCGTCGAAGTCGATCGCCATGTTGGAGACGTCGAACTCGACATAGTCCTTGTGGCAGAACACCTGGCTCTCGCCGGTCTCGGCCAGGATGATGAACTCGTGGCTGAGATCGCCGCCGATCGGCCCGGTATCGGCACGCATCGGGATCGCCTTCAGACCCATGCGGGCATAGGTCTTGAGATAAGCCACGAACATCTTGTTGTAGGCGTGCTTGGAGGCGGCGTAGTCGAGGTCGAAGGAATATGCGTCCTTCATCAGGAACTCGCGCCCGCGCATGACGCCGAAACGGGGCCTGACCTCGTCCCGGAACTTCCACTGGATGTGATAGAGGTTCTTCGGCAGCTCGCGGTAGCTTTTCACATAGGCCTTGAAGATCTCCGTGATCATCTCCTCGTTGGTCGGCCCGAAGAGCATGTCGCGCTCGTGCCTATCCTTGATGCGGAGCATCTCCTTGCCGTAGTCGTCGTAGCGGCCGCTTTGCCGCCAGAGATCGGCCGACTGGATCGTCGGCATCAGCACTTCCTGCGCGCCGGAGCGGTCCTGCTCCTCGCGGACGATCTGCTCGATCTTCTTCAGGACCCGGAAGCCCATCGGCAGCCAGGCATAGATGCCGGCCGAGGTCTGGCGAATCATGCCGGCACGCAGCATCAGCCGATGCGAGACGATCTGTGCCTCGGTCGGGGTCTCCTTGAGGGTCGGCAGGAAGAGCTGGGAGCGACGCATCGAGAGTCCTCAAGCAGGCAGGCGGAAGGGCGGGCACTCTAGCAGCCTGCCTAGCCGAATACCGCATCAAGGCTCGGGGGCGGCGGCGGGTTGCGCCGGCCCTGCCCAGTTCAATGAAAACGAAGGCTTAGGCGGCGGTGTTCTGGCCGATACGCGGGATGCGGGCGCCGTAATCGAGGAGCCCCGCCCAGAACCGCTCGAGCTCGCGATAGGTCTGGCTCGCAGTCTTGAGCTGGTCTTCCTTGAGCGTCCCCTGCGAGATCGCCCCCGCATGCGAGTCGAACATCACCGCGATGCGCTTGCAGAGGTCGAGCCCCTTGGGCGACAGCCGGATGCGGATCGAACGGCGGTCATGGGCGGAACGCTCCTGAGCCAGGTAGCCGTTCTCCACCATCTTCCGCACGTTGTACGAAACGTTCGAGCCGAGGTAGTAGCCGCGGTTGGTCAATTTGCCGACCGTCAGCTCATCCTCGCTGATGTTGAACAGGATCAGGGCCTGGACGTTGTTAATGTCTTCGATGCCCTGGCGGTCCAACTCTGTCTTTACGACTTCGAGAAACTGCCTGTGCAGCCGCTCGATCAGCCGGATCGCCTCTAAATAAGCTCCGCGCACATCGACCTCGCTCGAAACTTGCCCCCGCACCCCCCGACCCGAGCCCCCGGGGCGTTTATCACATATGATTACAATAAGCCACCGAGGGCGGAGGCGCTAGGCCGGATTTCTCTCCTGGAACAAGCCGATGACCCCTGAGAAGTCCAAGGCGGCGTTGCCCTGCTGGGCGCAGAAAAGCCCGTAGATCTGAGCGGCCTCGGCGCCGAGCGGGGTCAGGGCGCCGGCCGCGGCGGCAGCCTCCTGCGCAAGCCTCAGATCTTTCAGCATCATCGCCGCCGTGAAGCCGGCCTTGTAGCCCCGGTTGGCGGGCGAATTCGGCACCGGGCCCGGCACCGGGCAGTAGCTCGTCATCGACCAGCATTGGCCCGAAGACTTCGAGCTGATGTCGAATAGTTTCTGAGCATCCAGGCCGAGACGCGCCGCCAGCGCGAAGGCTTCGGACGTGGCGATCATCGAAATTCCGAGAATCATGTTGTTGCAGATCTTCGCCGCCTGGCCGTTCCCCGGGCCGCCGGCATGGACGATCGTCTTCCCCATATTCTCGAGAATCGGCCTGGCCATGGCGAAGGCGTCATCCGAGCCGCCGACCATGAAGGTCAGCGTCCCCGCCTCCGCCCCGCCGACACCGCCGGAGACCGGCGCGTCGAGCAGCAGGACGCCCCTGGCCCTGGCCGCCGCTTCCATGTCGCGCGCGGTTGCGACATCGATGGTCGAGGAGTCGATGAGAAGCGCGCCCGGCTTCATCGCCGCGAGCACTCCGCCCTTGCCGGTCAGCACCTCGCGCACATGGGCGCCGGCCGGCAGCATGGTCACCACCGCATCGGCACCCGCGGCCGCGTCGGCCGCCGACGCAGTCGGCGTCACGCCCGTCGCCGCCCCGAGATTGGTCTTCACCAGGTCGAAGCCCTGGACCTGATGGCCGGCCTTGACCAGGTTGCGGGCCATCGGCCCGCCCATGTTGCCGAGCCCGATGAAGCCGATCTTCGCCATTGTCGCCTCCCTCTCTTCTTGATCGATCGCGTGCGGGTCTCCCCCCACCCCAACCCTCCCCCGCAAGGGGGGAGGGAGAAGACCACCATGCTTCGTACCCCCTCCCCCCTTGCGGGGGTTAGGGGGGGAGCCGCCGCTCAGTCGAATTTCAAATCATTCTCGCCGAGCGGCTGAAAGGAGCGCCCGACATCGGCTGGCGTCACCTCGGCGAGGCTCGGCGGCTGCCATTTCGGCGACTGGTCCTTGTCGACCAGCAGCGCGCGGATGCCTTCGAAGAAGTCGTGCCCGGCCATGAATACCTGGGTCATCCGGAATTCCATGGTCAGCACGTCCTCGATCGAGAGCCCGGCGCCGCGGCGGAGCTGCTCGAAGGTGACCTTCATGCTGGTCGGCGATTTGGTCTGGAGGTCCTTGAGCACCGCCTGGGCCCAGTCAGACCCGTCGGCCTCGAGCGCCGCCAGGATCTCCTCGACCGAATTGCCGGAGAAGAGCCGGTCGACCCGCGCCCGATGCTCGGCGAGCGGCGCCGGTCCGGGATCGGTGGCGATCCTGCGGATCGCCGCGTCGACATCGGTGCCGGCGATCAGGTCGCGCTTGAAGCCGTCGAGCGAAGCGCTCGGCGCGTAATGCGTGGCGAAGGCGACATAGAGCGCATCGGCCGCCCGCACCCGCGCGCCGGTCAGCGCCAGATAGAGCCCCATCTTCCCCGGGCAGCGGTTGAGGAACCAGGTCGCGCCGATGTCGGGAAAGAGGCCGATGCCCGTCTCGGGCATGCCGGCCAGCGTGCGCTCGGTCGCGATGCGATGCGTGCCGTGCACCGACAAGCCGAGGCCGCCGCCGAAGGTGATGCCGTCGACGAGCGCGACATAGGGCTTTCCCAGCCGATGGATCAGCCGGTTGAGCTTGTACTCCTCCCAGAAGAAGACGCGGTTGAGGTCGCTCGGCTTGGTCTTCACCGAGTCATAGACGGCGCGCACATCGCCGCCGGCGCAGAAGGCACGATCGCCTTCGCCCTCGACCACCACGGCGCGGATCGCGGGATCCGTCGACCACGGCACGAGGCGCGCATAGAAGGCGCGGATCATGTCCAGCGTCAGCGCGTTCAGCGCCTTCGGCCGCGCCAGGGTGACGAAGGCGATGCCGCTCTCGACGGAGAAGCGGATGTCGGAAGTCTCGGTCACGGATCTACTTTCCCGAATTGAAGCGCCGGTCTAGCCGGAGGCCTGCGCCGGGGTCAACGGGCGGCCTTCAGCAGATCGATCGGCGCGCGGCGGTCAGCGGCATTCGGCGGCAGACGAGGTAGTAGCACGTAGGGTGCAGTCCCCGCTTAGTTCGGGGTGATCTCAATGGGAACGTAGCGCCCCTTGAGCGCTGCCGGCGCTGTGTCCGCTCTCTCAACGCCTCCAGTCACCTACTGCAGGCGTTGATTATTGAGGAGGGCGTAGTCCCCGCTCGTTTCGGGGTGGTCTCCGGCCAGCCACAGATGATTACGGAGTAACCGCCAGGTGCAGTCCCCGCTCGTTTCGGGGTGGTCTTCGGCTCAAAGGACAATCTCTCGGTGACCATCACCGGTGCAGTCCCCGCTCGTTTCGGGGTGGTCTTCGGCCGGACGCTATACAAGCCCGAGACTTCGTTCCAGATCTTCCTTATCGTGGTACGACATTTCTGCGACCTTGTCCGCTCGTAGGGCGGCTCCCGTACCGATTTTTCGGCGTCGGGTTCCACTCGATGCGGTCGAGAGGATGATCGAGAAGGCTGCGCTCCGGCTCCAGCCTCGTTCCGCCAAACAAGGCGGCAGCCATGTCGACGAAGCGGCGGCCATGCAGGTCCTCAAGGATCGGTATCGGCCTCAGCTTCCTCTCATGCCAACCCTTCTCGCCGCGGCGCGTCTTGCCCAGGTGTTGCGCCTGCCGCGTCGCCAGCGTCGCCGCACTCAGGCGATGGTCAGCGCCCATCGCCCAGCCGAGCATCAGACCCTCGCGCGCCAGCAGTTCCTTGACCGATTGCGTCACCGCATTCCTGAGCTTGCGGTCGTAGGCCATCAGCTCGCGCGCATCGTTAACGCAACGCGTGAGATCGACCGGCAGGTTTCCAGGTTGCAGCATGTTGAAGTGGGCGAAGCGGTTGCGGATGCGGACCTTCCCGTTCTTGTCGATATCGCCGAGACAGTCGAGCAGGCGGCTTTGGAGGTCTGGCTCAAGTCGGCGAACTGCCTCGACGATCTGGCCATTGGCCAGAAAGCGGAGCCCGTCGGCCGGAAGGACGTCCGCCGGCCGTCTGCCGGCGCGGTGGATCAGGGCCAGGGTGACGAAGTAGAGGTCCCGCTCCCATAGGCCGGAATAGTCGACCAGCCGCCCGAGCACGGCCATCAACAGACGGTGCAGACGCACGTGGTTTGTCAGGGTGACGTGCGCCGCGAGGTGGCGATGCGCGGCGACCTCGCGCAACGCCGCGACATAGGCGCGGAGGTCATCGCCGGAAAGCCCGCTCTTGTTCTCCGTCCATCCCTTGTGCAGCCTCTCGCGCCGGTCCTGGAGGCGGGCTATTTCGGAGGTACCGTCCACCGGCCATTCCATGGCGCGGACTTCCTCGACTTCCCGTTCGGTGACGCGGTAGCGGCTGAAGATCGGCTGAAGCGCCGGCCGGTGACCGAAGCGCATGATCTCGCACAAGCCCCGCTTGGGCACGCGGCGCTCGTCATCCGCAGTCTGCGCGGAGCCGGGCTGAGACGGGAAAATGTCGTCGAATATCCGCGCCGTTTCAAAGAGGTCCTTGAACGCGCCGGTGCCGACGAGTGCGGCGCCGCCCTCGAACTTGGCGTCGTGCATGTCGAGGTAGAGCTCCAGAGCCAACTGAATCCCCCGGAGCCTGTCCCGCACGGAGGGGGAAAGCGTCTCGTCCCCGGCGAGGATTTCCCATTTGCGCGTCTGGTGCAGCAACCGGCCGACATCCTCCACCGGCACGAGGTGGAGGATGAAGTAGAGAACCCGCTGCCAATCTTCGCCCGGCGTATCGATTTCGGGTGCCTCTATCGCGTCGAGGTTATATGCCGCGTTGTCGGGTCTCGGCGTCTCCGGCGCCAAGATACGTATGAAGTCCAGCCCGGCCGCCTTCAGATAGTCGGCAAAGGTGAGCGCCAGCACGTCGCATTTCAGGTCCTCGATGTACCCCGCCTGCTCCCGCGCCGCCTCGGCGTCGCTGGCGTAGCCACGTTGAACGCGCATCTCGCCGGCGGTTTCGGCCGACAGCTCGAAGAAGAAATCCTGAACATTGTCGTCCTCGGCGAGACGGCCGAGCGAGGCGGCGCGCGCGACGATGATGCGACGACGGTCTTCGTCGTCGCCCGCGTTCAGATCGCGAGCCGCTTTCGTGCCTCGGTCGACCGCACGGTCGATGTGGCGGTTGAGGCTCGCGGCGTCGCGCTGCTCCAGCCAATGCCGGAATGGCCGTTCGTAGACATGTTTCAGAGCGACATACCGGCAGTGCAGGGCGGGATAGGTCTTGATGTCCATGCGGTTTGCGGGCTCAGGCAGACCGGGGCCATCGGTTTCCTTTGCCCAGGCATTATGGGCGCGCTGCAGGATCCGGCGGAAGCGTGGCAGCGGCAGGGTGGCCGGACCGCTATCTGCGAGCACCGCCGAGAGAAGTCGGCGACCCTGCGCCTCGTCGAGGAAATACTCGACATGAGCGCCGCGCAGCGTCTGTCGCAGGCGCTGTGCCCTTTCGCTCAAATCGTCTTCCCAGAGCGTCCGGACCGCGGCAAGCACCGATGCGTCGGTCTTTGGAACCTCGGCCAAAACCTTGGTGAAGCCGCCGAGTCCTTTGAAGTGGAAAGAACCATGGCGCAGGGCGGCGGTTTCCCTGCGCGCAAGCGTCAGCACGACATTCTCGAAGGTCTCGACGCCCTTGAAGAGCGAGGCGCGCTTGCCGAACAGAAGATCAGACTTGCGATTATAGGCGTCGCGATTGAAGGGCGGATTCGCGAGCAGAATGTCGCCTTGCGTCTTACCCTGGGGATCGATCCAGTCCGTCAGCGTGCGCTGGGCCAGCGCCAGGACATGGCGCCATACGCGTACGAACGCCTCGTTGCGTTTGATCTGCGCCTGCCCGGCGCTGGTCCAAAACTCGCTGCCAGACACGTCCGCCGGCCAATTGGCCGCCACGTTCTCAGGGCTGTCTTCGACGCCAAGCGACGACTGGTAGTGAATAACCTTGCCCAGCCGCACCATCGCATTGAGATCGCGATTCGTCAGCTTTGCCCCAACCAGCCGGAGCAACTCTTCCATATCGCGCGGCAAGATGCGGACGACAGAACTCTTTCTATGATCCTTCAGGATGCGCGAATAGCAGTCCCGCACCGCCATGTGCAGGCCGAACAAGCCAGGGAACGCGGCGCGCGCCTGGGCGATGGGCAGGGCATCGCCGCTCGCGTCCACGAGCAGGCGGCCGTACTGGCCGCGAAGAGCGGGGGCGGCGTCACGCAGCGCGAAGGGGCTACGGGTCAGCGGCTTTCCCCGGCGGCGCTGGCTGGCGTCCTCCTCGATGGCGATCGCGAGCTCTTGAATTTCGCGGGCTACGTCGCCGGCAGCAGCGTAGGCCCTCTCATCGTCATCCGACCACGACCGCTCCTCGTTCGGCAGGCGCTGCGGCGGGCGCAGCACGTTCTCCGCGATGCTGCGTGCGCGAGTGGCGATCAAGCCGGGCCTGACCGCTGGCACCGCCGTGCCATGAAGATGTGCGTGGATGCTCGCCGCGATTGCTGCGGCGTCGACCTTGTCCACCTCGAGCTGGCCGGCGAAGCGCTCGTATCGCCGGCCTTTCAGCGAAGGGGCAGGCTTACCTCTTTTCGGCCGGTATGGCGTCGATCCATATGGGTGGACCTTTGCCCTCCACAGCATGGTGAGGTGTTCGCGCCGCGTCACCAAGCCGGGAAGCAGCCCTTTCGTCTCCAGCAGCGTCCAGGCCGCGTTTCCGAGCCGTTCCCGGAAAGCGCGTTGCGCGTCGCTGGCACCGTCCTTGCCCGAAGGCTTGGTGGCGATCTTGTCGAGCGCCGATATCCATTGCGCGATCACAAGCTCTTCGTGAGAGCGTGCGAACGCCTCGATGTCCTTGGCATCTTTGTCGTTCGGCGGGCGCAAGCGCAGCACGCGCCGAGTGCTGCCTGTCGCGGCTGGCTCGACATGGCTGCGTCCGTAAGGCTTGACGATGCGCATCGCGCTTCCCCCAACCGGTTACGGCAAAATATTCGGGTAGAGCGGCTCGATCAACCTTTGCGGGTATCGCGTGGTATGTGATGCCTGCCCACTTGAAGACGCGACCGACCGTTAGTGGCTGACCTGTACCCTTCGTGGCAGGCCGGCACCATGACCGCTCTCGTGACAAGCAGATGCGACGCGCCGTCGGCGACCAGGGCCGCGCGCTTCTGCCGCCCACCTCACTGGAAGCAATGGACGGTGATGCGGTCGAGACCCGACTCCGGCGTCCACACCTCGCCCTTGCGGCCGAGAATCTGGCGGACGTTCGTGTTCGGCTCGGGGATCGGGAAGGTGTGAAAGGTCTCGGTCTCCGGATCGAAGCGGACCATCGCGTTGGCACCCCAGTCGCTGACCCAGGCGGCGTTGCGCTCATCGACATAGACGGCATAGGCGCGTGGCCGCGCATAGAAGGCGCGGATCATGTCCAGCGTCAGCGCGTTCAGCGCCTTCGGCCGCGCCAGGGTGACGAAGGCGATGCCGCTCTCGACGGAAAAGCGGATGTCGGAAGTCTCGGTCACCAGAAATTCCTTCAGCTCTGTCGACATAGAATATGGGGCTCAGCCCCGGCGGCGAAAGCTCAGCGTCGCGATCGCCACGCCGAGCATGACGAGAGCGGCGCCGGCCAGCCGCTCTATGCCGAAGCGCTCGCCGAAGACGAGGGCGGAGGAGGCCATGCCGAAGATCGGGATCAGCAGCGCATAGGGGCTGACCATCGCCACCGGATAGAGCGACAGCAGGCGGCCCCAGGCGACGTAGCCGAACCAGGTCGAGACGATCGCCAGATAGATCAGCGCGCCGAGATCGCGCCAGCCGGTGGCGAGGATCGGGCCGAGCGGGTCGCCTTCGAGCGCGAGCGAGGCGAGCAGCGCCGGGATCGGCGGCACCACGCTGAGCCAGAGGGTGAGCGCGAAGCGGTCGACCGGGCCGATGCTCTTCTGCATGACGTTGCCGACCGCCCAGCTCGCCGCGGCCGCCAGGGTCAGCACGAATCCCACGAGCGTCATCGACGCATCGACCGTGGCCGCGACCAGGGCCAGGCCGGCGAGCGCCACGGCACCGCCGGCGAGCTGGCGTGCCGTCACCCGCTCGCCGAGCGCGATCATGGCGAAGGCCGGCGTCAGGAAGGCCTGGCTCTGCATCAGGATCGAGGCCATGCCCGGCGTCATCCCCAGCTCCATGCCGGCGAACAGGAAGGCGAATTGCAGCACGAACATGAACAGCGACAGGATCAGCAGGCGCGGCCATGGGATCGCCGGGCGCGGCACGATCAGCACCGGTGCCGCCGAGATCGCGAAGCGGAGCGCGATCAGCAGCAGCGGCGGATAGGCATCGAGCCCCCAGCGGATGGCGACGAAGTTGCATCCCCAGAGAGCGGCGACGAGGATTGCGAGCCCGACATGGCGAAGCGGCATGGGCGCGGACATGGCGTAAGCCGGATCGGGACGCAAGCGCCGTCTCGACCGGTGCTACGATGGAGGTCATGGATCTCTCTCCCGACGAGCGGCGCATCGCCGAGGGCGCGGAAGGCCCGGCCAAGGCGATGTCGATGCGGCTGGTCGCCGAGACCGGCCGGCTGCTCGGCGCCCCTCGCCTGCTGACCGTCGCCTCCGCGCATGTCGATGGCTGCCTCTATCACGGCGATTCCGGCACGCACTTTGCCGAGCGCCTCGCCGCCGATCGCGGAAGGGTTGCGGTGCCGACCACGCTCAATGTCGGCGCGCTCGACATGCTGCATCCGGACCGGGTCAAGGGCGACGCGCATCACCGCGAGATGGCGGGGCGCATGATGCGCGCCTATGAGCAGCTGGGATGCCGGCCGACCTGGACCTGCGCGCCGTATCAAGCCGGCCATCGGCCGGCGCTCGGCACCGACGTCGCCTGGGGCGAATCCAACGCGGTCGCCTTCTGCAACTCCGTGCTCGGCGCGCGCACCAACCGCTACGGCGATTTCCTCGACATCGCCTGCGCCCTGGTCGGGCGCGCGCCCGATTACGGGCTGCACCGGAAGGAGAACCGGCGCGCGACGGTAATCGTCGATACCTCCGGGCTGTCGCCGGCCTTGCGCGATGCCGATGTCTTCTATCCGGTCCTCGGCACCTGGCTCGGCGCCGTGATCGGCTCGGAGATCGCCGCGATCACGGGGCTGCCGCCGGGACAGAACGAGGACCGGCTGAAAGCGCTCGGTGCCGCCGCGGCTTCCGCCGGCGCGGTCGGGCTCTTCCATGTCGTGGGATCGACGCCGGAAGCGCCGACCCTCGCGGCAGCCACGCAAGGCGGCACGGCGCGCACGATCCGCCTCACGCCCGAGATGATCCGCGCCGCGCGCGACCGCCTGTCGACGGCGAGCGAGGGCGCGATCGACTGCATCGCGCTCGGCAGCCCTCACTTCAGCGAAGGCGAAATGTCGGAGCTTCGTCGCCTCGCCGCCGGGCGGCGCTTCCGCATGCCCGTCTACGTCTGCACGCGCCGCGACCTCGTCGAGAAGAGCGATCTCTCCGACCTCGAAGACGCGGGCGCCGTCATCGTCGCCGATACCTGCGTCGTGGTGACGCCGATCCTGCCCGACACCGGCGGAACGCTGATGACCAATTCCGGCAAGTTCGCGCATTACGGACCGGCGAACCTCGGCTACGACGTCGTCTATGGCAGCCTCGCCGATTGCGTCGAGACCGCGGTCGAGGGCCGGCTCTTGCGTGCCGAGGCGCTGTGGCGATGACCGCGCTCTCCGGTGAGATGCTCGTCGCCGGCAAAGGCACCGGCACCATCCTCAGGGTCGATCACGCGCTCAGCTTCTGGGGCGGCGTCGATCCGAAGACGGCGCGCATCACCGATCCTCGCCACCCGCGGCACAATGAATGCCTCACCGGGCGCGTCGTCGCGCTCGCCGAGCTGCGCGGCTCCAGCTCCTCCTCCGCGGTGCTGCTCGAGCTGATTCACGCGAAGATCGCGCCGGCGGCGATCCTGCTGCGCGACACCGATGCGATTCTGGCGCTGGGCGCGCTGGTGGCGCGCGAGATGGGCTATGGCGACCTCGCGATGCTAAAGATGTCGCGAGACGACTTCGCCCTTCTGGTCGAGGGCCGCCATGCCCATGTGGAAGGTCCGCGCGTCGTCCTCGACTGAACCCGTGGAGGTTCGCATGAACGACCAGTTCGCCGATCCGCAAACCCGCCCGCGCTATACCGGGGTGCCGACCTTCATGCGGGCACCCTTCACCGAGGATTGGCGCAACCTCGATATCGGCCTGGTCGGCGTGCCTTTCGACGGCGGCGTCACCAATCGCACCGGCGCCCGCCACGGCCCGCGCGAAGTCCGCAACATGTCGAGCTTCATGCGGAAGATGAACCAGTCGACCGGGGTCGCGCCCTACGATCTCTGCCGAATCGCCGATCTCGGCGATGCCTGGGTGCAGAGCCCCTACAATCTCGTCGGCAGCCTGGACGAGATCGCCGGCTTCTACACACGCCTGCATCAGGCCGGCCTGGTACCGGTCTCCTGCGGCGGCGACCATTCGATCACGCTGCCGATCTTCCGCGGCATCGCCAGGCACCGGCCGGTCGGCATGGTGCATTTCGATGCGCATTGCGATACCGGCGACGACTATCTCGGATCGCGCTTTCACCACGGCGCCCCGTTCCGCCGCGCGGTCGAGGAAGGGCTGCTCGATCCCAAGCGCACGATCCAGATCGGCATCCGGGGATCTCTCAACGATCCGGACCAGTGGAAGTTCAGCCACGATACCGGCATGCGCGTGGTTTACATGGAGGAGTTCTACGAGCTCGGGCCCAAGGGCGTGATCGCGGAGGCGCGCCGAGTCGTCGGCGATGGCCCCACCTATGTCAGCTTCGATGTCGACGGGCTCGACCCGGTCTACGCGCCCGGCACCGGCACGCCGGAGGTCGGCGGCTTCTCCACCCTCGAAGCGATGATGATGATCCGCGGCCTCCAGGGCCTGAACCTGATCGGCGGCGACGTGGTCGAGGTGGCGCCCCCCTTCGATCACACCGGCAACACCGCTTTGGTCGGCGCCACGGTGATGTTCGAGATCCTCTGCATCGTCGCGGAGTCCGTGGCGAGGCGCCGAAACGCGCGTTAATTCGTCCGCCGACGGATCGCATTTCCGATCCGACAGGGTTTTGCTACGGTCAAAAGAAAACCTGACCGTAGCAAGGGGAGGATCCCAATGGCTCTGCGCGCTTTACGTGTCGCTCTCGTCGCGGCCGCCTCACTCGCTCTCATGGCTCCAGCCGCCCACGCACAGAAGCGCGGCGGCGACCTCATCTTCCTGCAGCAGTCGACGCCGATCACGCTCGATGCGATCACCTCGACCGAGCAGGCGGTCCGCAACGTCACCATGCATCTCTACGAGATGCTGGTCACGCGTGACGAGGGCTCGAACCCGATCCCCTATCTCGCCGCGAAGTACGAGGAGAGCGCGGACGGCCTGACCTACACCTTCACGCTTCGCCAGGGCGTCAAGTTCCACAACGGCAAGGAGATGACGAGCGCGGACGTCAAGGCAAGCGTCGAGCGCTACGGCAAGATCGGCTTCGACCGCGCCGACTTCTCCCGGGTGGTCAAGGCCGTGGCGGCGCCGGACAAGTACACGGTGACGATCACGCTCTCCGAGCGCGTGCCCAGCTTCATCGAGCAGCTGAGCTCGCCGCGCGCGCCGATGGTGATCATCCCCGCCGAGGAGGCGGCGAAGGAGGCCAACAAGATCAACCCGATCGGCACCGGGCCCTTCCAGCTCACCGAATACGTCCCGGACAGCCACGTGAAGATGAAGCGCTTCGAGGACTACAAGGCCAATGAAGGCCAGGGCGAGCGCAACGGCTTCTCCGGCAGGAAGGTCGTCTATGTCGACACCGTGACCTTCCGCATCGTGCCCGAGGCGAATGCGCGCGTCGCGGCGATGGAAACCAAGGCCGGGCATTTCTCGGAGTCGGTGCCGAACCAGACGGCGAAGCGGCTCAAGGACAGCAAGGAGATCCAGATCGTCACGCTGATGCCCTGGAGCATGGCCTTCGCCATCCTCAATGCCGGCGCCGGCGGCGGTCCCACCTCCAAGCTCGGCGTGCGGCGCGCGATCCAGGCGGCGATCGACGCCGAGGAGGTGATGCTGATTGCGACCGACGGCAACTTCCGTCTCGATCACGCCTTCAACTATCCGGAGAGCCAGTACTTCTCTCCGGAGGTCGGCAAGGCGGTCTACAACCAGGCGAACCCGGCGAAGGCGAAGCAGCTACTCGCCGAGGCGGGCTATGCCGGCGAGGAGATCGTCATCATCACCACCTCGCAGATCGCCATCGTCAAGGCGCAGGCGGAGATCACCGCCGAGCAGCTCAAGAATGCCGGCATGAAGGCGCGCGTCGCCGTCTACGACACGCCCGGATACATCGCCCAGGCCGGCAAGCCCGATGGCTGGAATATCTATATCGGCGAGTTCGGGCTGGCGCCTTCCATCGGTCCCTACGGGCTTCCCAATTTCTGGACCGGGCCGAAGAACTGGCAGAAGCTGCAGGATTCGCAGCTCGACGCCGCCTTCAACGATCTGAAGACCAAGACGACGCTTGCCGAACGCAAGGCGGCCGTCGATCGGTTCTATACCCGCGTCACCGACCAGGCCTTCGCGGTCAAGCTCGGCGACAACGGCCTGCTCCAGGCGGTCCGCAGCGAGGTCAAGAACTTCAAGCCCTACCGCGTCCCGCGCGCCTGGGGCGTGTGGCTGGAGTAGTTGTCGAGCGTAATCCCCACCTGACCAACCCGCTCCTCGTGCCCCTCCCCCATGACGGGGGAGGGATGAGGTGGGTGACGGTCCCGACGTCACAGCGAGGAACACGACCATGGCGCGGCCGAATATCGTGCTGATCATGCCGGATCAGCAGCGGGCGGATTCGCTCGGCTGCTACGGCAACGTCTTCACCAGGACGCCGGAGGTCGACCGCATGGCCCGCCAGGGCGTGCGCTTCACCCGCGCCTTCACCACATGGCCGGTGTGCACGCCGGCGCGCGGCACGATGTGGAGCGGGACGTATCCGCACAGGCACAAGCTCATCGACAACGTCTACGGCGTCGACGACGCCTTCGCGACCATGGCCGGAGTCAGTACCACGCTCTTCGACGTGCTGAAGGCCGGCGGCTACACCACCGCGCATTTCGGCAAGTGGCATCTCGGCGAGAAGCAGCCGAGATACTTCGACGTCTGGGAAGAAACCTTCAACTCGCGCGTCCATCACTGGATCGGCGGCGTCGATTCCGGCGTCTGGCGCCCAGGGCTGCAGACCGACCGCTGCATCCAGTTCCTGAATTCGCGCAAAGAAGGCGATCCGCCTTTCTGCATGGTGCAGGGCTACTACCCGCCGCACGACCCCTACACCGCGCCGAAGGAGTTCTACGCGCATTACCGCGACAAGGGCGTGCCCTTCGCCGGCTACTATGCCGGCGTCAGCGCCATCGACTACGAGACCGGCCGCATCCTCGATGCGCTCGAGCGCAACGGCCAGCGCCACAACACGCTGGTGATCTTCTTCGCCGATCACGGCGACACCTTCTTCTACCGCGACGACGGCGAGCACAAATTCGTCTGCACCGACGACTCGATCCGCATTCCGTTCGTCTTGAGCTGGCCCGCGGTCATTCCGCCCAACACCGTCAATGACCGAATGGTCGGCCTGCAGGACCTGATGCCGACCGTGCTGGATGCGGCCGGCGTGGCACCGCCCGAAGGCATGCACGGCAAGAGCGTGCTGCCCTTGGCGCGCGGCGAGCGCTCGTCATGGCGCGACTTCTACTTCGTGCAGAACCGCACGCATAAGCGCCGCGTCACGCAACGGAGCTACCGTACCGACGACTGGAAGCTGATCGGCAGCGTCGATGGCGGCAGCCACTCGCTCTATGACCTGAAGCGCGATCCCGAAGAGGAGTGGGATCTGTTCCTGACGCCGCGCAAGGATGTGATGGACCGCTTCCGCGACGAGCCCAGCCACGCTCCAAAGGCGCGTGAGCTCGCCGAGAGGATGCGTTCTTACGCGCAGTCGATCGACGATACCGAAGGCGTCGGCATCGCCGACCGCGTAATCGCCGAGCTGGCCGGCCGTTAGCCCGTCCGGCACCAGTCGCGCCAAGCGGTGCGGAAGGCTTCGCCGCGCGCCTGCCCGTAGGCTTTGCGGTCGGCGAGGCGCGAGCGTTGCGCCTGGGCACGGAGCGACGCGCGTACTGCCGCGAGCGCTTCGGGATCGGCCGCGAGCCGGGCGGCGCGCGCGACATAGTCGGCCTCGTCCGTCGCGATCCCCTCGGTGAAGCCGACCGAGCTGAGCAGCGCCAGGCTGTAGCGGCCGGCCATGCGGTCGCCGGCGACGGTCACCACCGGCACGCCCATCCACACGGCCTCGCAGGTCGTGGTGACGCCACCATAGGGGATGGGATCGAGCGCGATGTCGATCTCGTTGAGGAAGGTCAGGTGATCGACGAAGCCCGCCGTCCAGGGGCGAAGCTCGACGCGCCCCAGATCGACGCCGGCGCGGGCGAAGGCATCGCCGAAATGCCTGCGCACGCGCGGCTCGGAGAAACCGCGGCCCTTCACGACGAGGCGCGATGTCGGCACCGCCTGCAGCACCTTCGCCCATAAGCGGATCGTCGACGGCGTGATCTTCACCAGCGCATTGGTCGAGCCGAAGGTGACATGACGATTGGCCGCCGCCGGCAAGGGACCGACCGCCGGCATCTCGATCAGCGGGTCGTAGCAATAGGCCAGCGGCAGGCGCAGCACCGTCTCGGTGAAATGCGCGTCGTGCTCCGCCGGCGTCAGCAGCGGATCGCCGAGGATCCACTGCGCCGCGCTCGAGCCCGAGGTGCCGAGCGCCAGGTCCATGATCTGCACCGGTGCCGGCCGCCGCGCCACGGCCGGGAAGCGCGGACCGCCGAGATGGCCGACGACATCGACCAGCACGTCGACGCGATCCTCTTCGATGAGCCTGGCGAGCCCGGCATCGTCGTCCTTCTCGGTCAGGCGCCAGCCGTCGCTCGCCAGGCGATAGCGCTTGGTATAGCCATCCTCCTGCTCGGCCGGCAGGTCGGAGTAGACGATGACCTCGATGCCGTGAGTGCGGCGGTCGAGGCCCTCGAATCCCGGCAGCGCGACGAAGGCGTGCGTGTTGCCGCGCAAATTGGGACCGCCCAGCACGCCGACGCGGATCGCGCGCTCCGGATCGCGGGCATGGCCGAAACGCGGTGTCGCCGACGGCAAACGCGACCGGCACCATTCCTCCCGGATGCGCCTGATGCCGGCACCGCCGATCGCCGGATCGAAGACCAGCGCGGAGAGCACCGCGCGGTTCGCCTCTGCATTGTCGGGGCGGACCGCGAGGATCTGCCGGTTGACCGCCGTCGCGCGATCGAGGAGCCCGAAATAGTTGAGCAGCGTCGCCAGCGGCAGCAGCGCATCGACGAAGCCGGCACGCAGAGCGACGGCTCGCTCATAGGCGGCGACGGCCGACTCGATCCGGTTGAGATTCTGCAGCGACGAGCCGAGGTTGAACCAGGCATCGGCACGATCCGGCTGCAGCAGAAGCGCGCGCTTGTAGCTGCGTGCCGCAGCGGCGAGCCGCCCTGCCCGCTGCTCGACGGTGCCGAGGTTGTTGTGCGCGTCGGCGAGATCCGGCGCCAGATGCGTGGCACGCCGCCAGGCGCCTTCCGCCTCGCCGCGCGCAAGAGCGCCGAGGTTGATCCAGGCCGGCGCGAGGGTCGGATCGAGCGCCAAGGCGCGCCGATAGGCATCGACGCGGCCGTGACGCCGGCCGGCAGCGGCCAGGTTGAGGACACGCTCCTCCGCCAATGCGACGTCACGTGGTGCGAGACGGCCCGCGATCTCGTAAGAGCGGTCCGCGGCGTCCGCCTCTCCCATGCGTGAGAGCGCGCGCGCCAGGCGCAGGTGAGAGTCGAGCCGGCCGGGACGCAGCGCCACGGCCTGCTGCCAGGCCGCGATCGCCCGCGGCCAGTCGGCGAGACTCTCCTCCGCCATCGCCAACGACTCCCAGGCCACGGCGGCGCGCGGCGCCAGCGCGATGGCGCGTCGGATCAGGACCGCCGCTTCCGGGACCTGGCTTCGCGCCGCGAGAAGAAGCCCGAGCTTCAGCCAGTCGCCGGCCGACTCCGGCGCACCGGCGAGAACATGGCGCAAGGGCCGCGGATCGAGGCTCGGCGCGGTCACGCTGTCACGCTCTGCCACATGCGGCGGTAAGCGCCTTCGATCGCGCGCGCATAGGCGGGACCGTCGCAGAGCCGAGACGCCACCATGCGATGGCGCAGCGTCGCCCGGATGGTCGCGAGCCTGCCGATATCCATCGCCAGCCCGGCCGCCTTCTCGACATAGTCATCGAGGTCCGATGCGACGAGGTCCGGCAGGCCGACGGCGTCAAGGAAGACGCCGCCATAGCGTCCGAGCACCCGGTCGCCCATCAGGCTTACCACCGGCACGCCCATCCACAGCGCCTCGCAGGTGCTGATGACGCCGCCATAGGGAAAGGGATCGAGCGCGATGTCGATCTCGCGGAAGATCGCGAGGTGTCCCGCCTGGCTCGGCTCCCAGCCGCGAAGGTCGATGCGGTCGGTATGGATGTTGCGGCTGTCGAAGAAGCCCTGCAGCCGGTCCACGACGGTCGCGTCCCGGAACGCCTTGGCCTTGAGGACCAGCCGCGAGTCGGCCACATGCCCCAGGATATTGGCCCAGGCCTCCAGGCAACGGCGCGACAGCTTCGCCGGCTGGTTGAGGCTGCCGAAGGTGACATGGTCGGCGCGCAATGCCGGCAGCGCGGAGACTTCCGGCGTCGGCGACAGCGGGTCGTACATGAAGGCGAGATCGATCCGCTCGATGCGCTCGGAGAAGTCGCTGTTCATCGCCGGCGGCGTCAGGCGCGCATCGCCAATGGCCCAGCCGACGGCGTCGAGGCCGAAGCTCCCCATCAGCAGCAGGTTGACCTGCACCGGCGCCGGCCGATGCGCCAGCGCCAGGAGGCGCGATCCGGTCGGATAGCCCAGGACGTCGATGGCGATGTCGATACGATCCTCGCGCATCCGCCGCGCCAGCGCCTCGTCCGAGAGCCCGTGCGTGACGACAAAGGATGAAGCGGCGCGGAAGCGCTCCGTGACATCGTCCTCGGCCGATGCGGGCAGGTCGGAGTAGCAGACGATCTCGAACTGGCGGCGGTCATGCGCCTCGACCAGCGGCAGGATCGAGACGGCGGCGGTGTGCAGGCGAAAGCTGTCGGCGCCGACATAGCCGAGGCGTATCCGGCCGCCGGGGCCGGCGCTCCTGCGATCCATTGGCGGCAGCTTCGCCGCCAACGGCCGGGCATAGAGCGTATCGAACCGACGGCAAAGCGCGAGGACGTCGGGTCCCGTGGTCTTGTCGAGAAGGCGCACGAGGTTGATCAGGTTGGCGAGGATTCCGGGGCGTCGGGGCTCGATCGCGTGCGCCCGGCGCATCAGCACCTCCGCCTGCTCGACCTCGCTGAGGTCGTGACGAAGGCTCGCGAGGTTGAGCCAGGCCGAGCCATAGCCCGGCGTCAGCGCCAGGGCCTGGCGATAGCCGGTACGCGCCTCCTCGAAGCGCTGCTGCGCGCGCCGCAGATTGGCGAAGTTGTAGCGGGCCTCGGCGTAGTCTCGGCGGAGCGCCAGCGCCGAGTGATAGCTGCGCGCGGCGCCCTCCAGGTCGCCGGCCTCTTCGAGGGCCGTGCCGAGATTGTTGTGCGCCTCGGGCACCATCGGCGAGCGCTTGACCGCCTCGCGATAGGCTTCCAGCGCAGACTCCGCGCGGCCGAGGGCGTGTAGCGCGTTGCCGAGATTGATGTGGAATTCGCCGCGGCGCTGGCCGAGCGCGTCGGAACGCACGATGGCGCCGCCGATCAGCTCGACCGCGCGTGCCGGGTTCCCGCGCCGAAGCGCGACCACGCCGAGGAGATGCAGGACGTCGGGGTGATCGGGATGTGCCGCATGCGCCGCGGCAAGCGCCGACTCCGCCTCTTCGAGGCGCCCGTCGCCGAGCGCGCGATGACCGAGGATCAGTGCCTCGTTCCCGCTCATGCAGATGCGCACCATTTGCGCCAGGCCTGACGGATCGCCGCCTCGAAGCTGCGCGCATAGCCGGCCGCGTCGCAGAGCGGCGAGGCAAGCAACCGATCGCGCAGCGCGCGCCGCAGCGTCTGACGGCGCGCGGCATCCTTCGCCAGGGCCGCCGCCGTCGCGACATAGGCGCTCTCATCCGCCACCGCCAGATCGTCGAGGCCGACACGCGACAGGATTTCGAGGCCGACGCGGCCGACAAAGCGATCGCCGATCAGGCTCACCACCGGAACGCCCATCCACAAGGATTCGAAGGTCGTGGTCGAGCCGTTGAACGGGAACGGATCGAGCGAGATGTCGACCTCGTCGAACGCCGCGAGATGGCCGGCACGCGGCAGCTGCGTGCCTGCGAGGACCAGGCGCTCGGCACCGATGCCGTGCGCCCCGAAGGCCAGGTGGAAGCGGTCGACCGCCAGCGCATCGCCGAAGCGCCGTCCGCTGCGAAGCAGCAGCCGCGATCCCGGCACGGCCGCAAGAACCCTGGCCCAGAGTGCGACGACTGTCGGCGTCAGCTTGGCCGGATTGTTGAAGGAACCGAAGGTGACGCGGCCCGTCGCGGACGAGGGGACGGGACCGGGTTCGGGCGAGGCTTCGGGCACCATATGAAGATAGAAGCAAGGGAGGCGCAGCAGCGACTCGGTGAACTCCTCCCGCGTATCGGCAGGGTGGAGCACCTCGTCGGTGATCCAGTGGTCGACGGTCGGAAGACCGGTCGAGCCGATCGCATGGAAGGCGGCGACCACCGGCGCCGGCTTCTCGACCAGCGGCAGGGGGGAGTTCTCGGCGGTGTGCGGCGCCAGCGCCACCAGCACGTCGATGCGGTCGTCGCGGATGGCTTGCCGGACCGCGTCGCCCCTGGCGCCCGGGAGATCGCAGAAGCGGTCGGCCATGGCGGCGAAGGCTCGTGTCCTGCCATCGGCCAGCGTCGTCGTCGAGTAGAGCGAAACCTCGAATCGCTCGCGGTCGTGATTGCGGATCAGGCCGTCGACGTTCCAGCCGACCGGATGCTCGCGAAGATCGCCCGAGAGATAGCCGAGACGAAGCCGACGCTCGGGATCGCGGTCATGGGCGAAGGTCGGCGTCACCGGCGCAAGCCCGCGCGACCAGGCGCGTTGGGCGGCGCCCAGCGCCGCAAGGGTCACCGTCTCGTCATACGCAAGCGCGAACAGGAGATTGCTGCCCGCCTCGCGATAGTCGGGGCGAGTCGCGAGCGCGCGCCGAAGCGGCACCTGGGCCGAACGGGCATCGCCGAGCATGACGAAGGCATTCGCCAGCGTGTCGAACGCCTCGGCGCCGGCCGGCGACAGGCTGAGAGCAACGCGGCTGGCGGCCAGCGCGCGGCTGACCTGGCCATGCCAGATGGCGGCGATCGAATGGTTCCGCCACGCATCGACCAGCAGCGGTGCCAGCGTCAGCGCCCGCCCGAACCGCGGCGCGGCCGATGACGGGTCTCCGCCCCGGAGATGGACGGCGCCGAGATTGTTGTGAGCCTCGCCCGAGGCCGGGGCGATCGTCAGCGCCCGGCGGATCTCGCGTGCGGCATCCGGGTGGCGGCGCTCGGCCAGCACGCCGCCGAGATTGAGCCGCGGCTCGGCCGCCGCCGGATCGAGCCCGAGCGCGCGGCGGAACCAGCGCGCCGCGTCCTCCGCCCGGCCCAGCTGCTTCAGCGTCACGCCGAGCGTGTTGACGAACAGCCCGTGCTGCACCTCGCCCGCCACCGCACGGCGCGCCATGGCAAGCCCGTCCGGCACGGCGCCGGTAAGGCAGCCGATCGCCGCCAGAAGGTGGCTGACCTCCAGATGTCCGGGCGCAAGACGGAGCAGGCTCCGGCAGACCGCTTCCGCCTCCATCAGCCGGCCCTCGCGGAACATGCGCACGGCATGGGCGTAGGTGGTGTCGACAACGTCGGTGCCGGCTCGGCGAGTCACGGCCTCGGATATAACATCGGTCCGTGTCCGCGCCGAGCCCAACCACCCAGGCCGCCGCATGGCCGATCCTAGCCCAGGGTCTTGCCGCCCGCGGCGACTTCGCCGGCGCGGCAGCGGCGTTGCGCAAGGCACTCGCCGATTCGCCGGCCGCCCTTCACTGGGCGGTGCTCGGGACGATCCTCATCCGGCTATGGCAACCGGCCGCGGCCCTGGGTGCGCATGGCCGCGCTGCCTCTCTTCATCCCTCGAGCCCCGAGACCCAGCTCACCCTCGCCGCCGCGGCGGGCATCGCCGGCGACGGGCGAATGGCGGCACGCGCGTTTCGTCGCGGGCTCGCGCTGGCACCATCGATCGCGCTCGCCCACAACCAGTTCGGCCATCTCTCGGCGATGGTCGGCCGCATCGATCTCGCCCTTACCCACCTCGCCCGCGCCGTCGCGCTCGACGATTTCGATGCGATGGCGTGGACCGCGCTCGCCGATCACCTGCTGGGCCAGCTCGCCTTCAGCCAGACTGAAAGGTGCCTGCGCCGGGCCATTGCCGCGTCGCCGGCATCGATCCACGCGCTTCTCCCCTTCGCCAATCTGCTGCGCGATCTCGGCGAACCGGCCGAGGCGCTCAGATGGTTCGACCGCATCGTCGCCATCGACGCCGACGAGCGCAGCACCCGCCATTCCCTGCTCCTGATGCTCTACCATCCGGATCTGTCTCCGGAGGCGCGCTTCGCCCGTCACCGCGCCTATGCGCTGACGCATTTCCCGTCCCTGCCGCGACCGCCCGCGCGTCCGGCAGCGGGCCGGCGGCGTCACATCGGCTATCTCTCGGCAGGATTCTTCGACCACCCGACCGCCGCTGTGACCACGCGCCTGCTCGAATGCCACGACCGGAGCGCGTTCGAAGTCACGCTCTTCGCGCATGTCGGCAAGCCGGATGCGATGAGCCTCAGGCTTCAGCGCACGGTCGACCGATGGGTCGATGTCGACGGCATGCCGCCCGCTGCGATCGCCGAGACGATCCGCGCCGCCGGCATCGACATCCTCGTCCTGCTCGCGGGGCGCTACGACCCCGTCGCCTGGCCGGTCGCGGCGCTGAGGCCGGCGCCGGTCCAGGTCGCCTTCCACGACACGGCGACCAGCGGCATGGCCGCCATCGACCACCTGGTGACCGATGCCGTGCTGAGCCCGCGGCACGGAAGGGAGCGCTCGACGGAGCGGCTTCTGCGGCTGCCGAGCCTTCCGCTGCACGAACTGCCGGCCTATGCCCCGCCCGCGGGGCCGCTGCCGGCGCTCGCCGCCGGCCACGTCACCTTCGGCTCGCTCAACGCTGCGTCCAAGCTCAACGACAAGGTGCTTCGCCTCTGGGGACGGGTCATGGCGACGGTTCCGAGCGCGAGGCTCATCATCCGGGCCCCCGCCCTCGCCAGCCCCCGGCTCGCCGCGCGCGTCATGGCCCGGCTGGCCGAGGCGGGCGTCGACGGCACGCGCGTCACGCTGGTTTCCGCCTACACCGACAGCCGCCAGAACCTGCTCCAGAGCTATGATCGAATCGATATCGGACTCGACACCTTCCCCTATGCCGGCGGCATGACCACCTTCGAGGCCATGTGCCAGGGCGTCCCGGTGGTGACGCTGGCAGGCGACTCCATGGTCGGGCGCTGGGGGGCGACCTTGGCTGTCCATGCGGGCCATCCGGAGCTGGTGGCCGAGACCGAGGAGGCCTATGTCGAGATCGCCCGGAGGCTCGCCGCCGATCCGGAAAGACTCGCCCGGCTGAGGGCACGGCTTCGCGGCGACTTCCTCGCCTCGCCGCTCGGCGATGCCCGGCTGAAGGCCCGCCATCTGGAGCGCGCCTACCGCCGGATGTGCCGCTGACGACGCCGTTCTACAAAGTCCTGTACGCACCCAAAGGGCTCTGCTAACAGGGGCGCGGACGAACAAGAAAGCCTGCCATGGAGCCGAGTTCGAGCCCGTCGCCTAAAGACCTCCAGCGGATCTACAAGTCTTTGAGACTGATCCGCCGCGCCGAGGAGGAGGTCGCCAGAATCTATCCCTCGGACAAGATCAAGAGCCCCGTGCACCTGTCGATCGGCCAGGAATCGGTCGCGGTCGGCGTGTGCGACGTGCTGGAGGCGAAGGACGCGGTCAGCGGCACCTATCGCGGGCATGCGACATACCTCGCCAAGGGCGGCTCCCTCAAAGGGATGATGGCCGAGCTCTACGGCAAGGACACCGGCTGCGCCCGCGGCAAGGGCGGCTCGATGCACCTGATCGAGGCCGAGGCCAATGTGCTCGGATCGTCGGCGGTGGTCGGCACCACGATCCCGATCGCCATGGGCTGGGCGCTGGCGGCGCAGAAGCGCAAGACCGGCGCGGTGATCGCGGCCTTCCTCGGCGACGGCGCCACCGAAGAAGGCGCCTTCTACGAGTCGCTGAACTTCGCCTCGCTGCACAAGCTGCCGATCATCTTCGTCTGCGAGAACAACGGCTACGCCATCCACACGCCGATCTCCAAACGCTGGGCGACGCAGCATCTCTGCCAGCGGGTCGCGACATACGACATCCCCACCTTCAACATCGAGGACGGCGACGTCTTCTCGATCCGCAACGTGGCATCCTGGGCGGTCGACACGGCGCGCAAGGGCGGCGGCCCGACCTTCATGGAGTGCCGCATCTACCGCTGGCGCGAGCATGTCGGCCCGGCGGACGACTATCACATCGGCTACCGGGCGAAGACCGAGCTCGAGCCCTGGATGCAGACCGATCAGGTCGAGAAGACCGGCGCGATGCTCGACGCCGAGTCGCGTGCCGCCATCGACAAGGCGGTCGAGAAGGAGATCGCCGAGGCTGTCGACTTCGCCGAGAAGAGCCCCTTCCCGAAGGCGCGCGCGCTGATGGAGAACGTCTATGCCGGCTAAGGCGAAGGCAAAGGCAAAGCCGAAGAAGGCTGCCCCCGCCAAGAAAGCCGCCGCGAAGAAGCCCGCTGCCAGGAAAAAGAGCGCGGCGGCGGCGGCGAAGACCGGTGCGGGCGCGGCCAAGGCCGCCGACGGGCGGCTCCTCCGCTACGTCGATGCGCTGAAGGAAGCCGTCACCCAGGAGATGGAGCGCGACCCGGACGTCTTCCTGTTCGGGCTCGACGTCGACGATCCCAAGGGCATCCAGGGCTCGACCTTAGGCTTGCAGCAGCGCTTCGGGCGCGAGCGCGTGTTCAACACGCCGCTCTCCGAGGACGCGATGACCGGCATGGCGATCGGCGCGGCGATGGCCGGCATGCGCCCGATCCACGTGCACATCCGGATGGACTTCCTGATGCTGTGCATGAACCAGCTGATCAACATGGCGGCCAAGGCGCACTACATGTATGGCGGCCAGGTCAAGGTGCCGATGGTCGTGCGCAGCATGATCGGCAAGTCCTGGGGCCAGGGCGCCCAGCACTCTCAAGGGCTCTACTCGATGTTCATGCACGTGCCCGGCCTCAAGGTCGTGGCGCCGTCCAACGCGCATGACGCCAAGGGCTGCCTGATCGCGGCGATCCGCGACGACAACCCGACGATCTTCGTCGAGCACCGCCTGCTCTACCCGACCGAGGCCTATACGCCGAACGAGGCCTTCACCGTTCCCTTCGGCAAGGCGCGCGTCGCCGCCAAGGGCTCGGACGTGACCCTGGTCGGCGTCTCCAACATGGTGGTCGAGTGCCTGCGCGCGCATGAACTGCTGAGCGAGGCCGGCATCTCCTCCGAGGTGATCGACCCGATCTCGCTCGTCCCGCTCGACGTCGACACCATCCTCAAATCGGCACGCAAGACCAGGAAGCTGCTGGTGGTCGACAATTCCTGGCTGACCTGCGGCGCCTCGGCCGAGATCGTCGCGCGCGTGCTCGAAGCGGCCGGTCCGGACGCCGGCATCCGCGTGCAGCGCATGGGCTTCGCACCGACCACCTGCCCGACCTCGCCGAACCTCGAGGCGCTGTTCTATCCGAACCCGGCGACGATCGCCTCTGCCGCCTATGCGCTGGCCAAGCCCAAGGCCAAGCCGTGGAAGCCGGACGCGAAGAAGGCGCAGCTCGCCTATCAGATGCAGTTCCGCGGGCCCTTCTAGATCATGTTCTACGAATTGGCGGCCCCGACCTGGGGCGATGAGGAGCTCGCGGCCATCAAGCGCGTGGTCGACTCCGGCATGTTCACCATGGGCAGGAACGTGCGCGAGTTCGAGGAGGTCTTCGCCAGGTATTTCGGCACGAAATACGCGGTGATGGTGAACTCCGGCTCGTCCGCGAACCTCGTCGCCATCGCCTGCCTCTTCTTCAGGAAGAAGAACCCGCTGCAACGCGGCGACGAGGCGATCGTGCCGGCGATCTCCTGGTCCACGACCTATCACCCGCTCCAGCAATACGGGCTCAAGCTCCGCTTCGTCGATGTCGACCGCGACACCCTCAACCTGGATGTGAAGCAGCTGGAGAAGGCGCTCACCCCGAAGACCAAGCTGATGGTCGCCGTCTCGATCCTCGGCAACCCGGCGCATCTCGAGGAGATGAAGGCCTTCTGCGACAAGCACGGCCTCTATTTCTTCGAGGACAATTGCGAGTCGATGGACGCCGAGATCGGCGGCAAGAAGTGCGGCACCTTCGGCATCATGAACAGCTTCTCCACCTTCTTCTCGCACCACATCTCGACCATGGAAGGCGGGATGGTGCTGACGGACGACGAGGAGTCCTTCCACCTGCTGCGCGCCATGCGCAACCATGGCTGGACGCGCGATATCCCGCGCCCCTCGATGGTGTTCGAGGAGAAGCACACCGATTTCTACGAGGCCTATCGCTTCATCCTGCCGGGCTACAACGTGCGCCCGATCGAGATGTCGGGCGCCATCGGCATCGAGCAGATGAAGAAGCTGCCGAAATTCACCGAGGAGCGCCGCAAGAACTGGGCGCTGTTCCAGAAGCTGTTCAAGGACGATGACCGCTTCATCATCCAGAAGGAGCACGGCAAGTCCTCGGCCTTCTCCTTCACCATGATCCTGAACCCGAAGTACCACATCGCCCGCGACCGGGCGATGAAGGCGCTGAAGGAAGCCGATATCGGCTATCGCATCATCACCGGCGGCAACTTCCTGCGCCACGACGTGATCAAGTACTACGACTACGAGGTCGTCGGCGGCGCCACGCCCAATGCGGACATGGCGCATGACTACGGCTTCTTCGTCGGCAACCACCCCTTCGACCTGACCCCGCAGATCACGCGCCTGCGCGAGGTCCTGGATCGGGCCTGCAATTAAAGACAGAGCCCCTCGCCCCAGCCCCTCTCCCGGTGGGAGAGGGGCTTAACGACTCGTAGCCCCTCTCCCACCGGGAGAGGGGTCGGGGTGAGGGGTCTTACTCGGAACGGACACGACCCATGGCTCAATCACTCAACATCCTGATCACCGGCGGTGCGGGCTATCTCGGATCGACGATGGCGCCGGCGCTGCTCGCCGACGGCCACAAGGTCACGGTGCTGGACAATTTCCTGTTCAACCAGGCGCCGCTGAACCATGTCGTCGCCGATCCGAACTTCACGCCGGTGCGCGGCGACGCGCGCGACGAGGCGGTGCTGAAGCCGCACGTCGCCAAGGCCGACATCGTCATCCCGCTCGCCGCCATGGTCGGCGCCCCGCTCTGCGACCGCGACAAGACCGCCGCCGTCACCGTCAACCGCGACGCCGTCGAGACGCTCTGCAAGCTCTTGTCGAATAACCAGCGCCTGCTGATGCCGATCACCAATTCCGGCTACGGCATCGGCCAGCCGGGCAAGCCGGTGACCGAGAAGGACCCGCTGAAGCCGCTCTCGCTCTACGGCCGCACCAAGGTCGAGGCCGAGCAGATCGCGCTCGAGCGCGACAACTCGATCAGCTTCAGGCTGGCGACCGTCTTCGGCATGTCGCCGCGCATGCGCCTCGACCTGCTGGTCAACGATTTCGTCTACCGCGCCGTGAACGACCGCGCCGTCGTGCTGTTCGAGCCGCATTTCAAGCGCAACTACGTGCATGTGCGCGACGTCGCCCGCGCCTTCCAGCACGGCATCGCCAGGTTCGAGGAGCTCAAGGGCCAGTCCTACAATGTCGGCCTGTCGGATGCGAACCTGTCGAAGTGGGAGCTGTGCGAACGCATCGCCAAGCACCTGCCGAAGTTCGTGTTCATGGAAGCGCCGATCGGCGAGGACCCGGACAAGCGCGACTACATCGTCTCCAACGCCAAGATCGAGGCCACCGGCTTCGCCCCGAAATACTCGCTGGACGACGGCATCCGCGAGCTGATCAAGGGCTACACGATGATCCGCAACTCGGTCTATTCGAACGTATGAGCGCGTCGTTCCCGCTCTCCGGCCGGCGCGTCTTCGTCGCCGGCCATCGCGGGATGGTCGGCCAGGCGCTCGTCCGCCGTCTTGGCCAATCCGGATCCCAGGTGCTGACCGCCGAGCGCAAGGCGCTCGACCTCCGCCGCCAGGAAGACGTCGAGGACTGGCTCAGCGACAACAAGCCCGAGGCGGTCTTCGTCGCCGCGGCCGTGGTCGGCGGCATCCTCGCCAACGACTCGCGCCCGGCCGAGTTCATCTACGACAACCTCGCGATCGAGGCGAACCTCATCCACGCCTCGGCGAAGCTCGGCGTAAGTAAGCTGATGTTCCTGGGCTCGTCCTGCATCTACCCGAAGCACGCGCCGCAGCCGATGCGCGAGGAGCACATGCTCACCGGCCCGCTGGAGCCGACCAACGAGTGGTACGCGGTCGCCAAGATCGCCGGCATCAAGCTGACGCAGGCCTATCGCCGCCAGCACGGCAAGGATTTCATCTCGGTGATCCCGACCGGCCTCTACGGCCCGGGCGACACCTTCGATCCCGCCGTCTCCCATGTGATCCCGGCGCTGATCCGCAAGATCGAGGCGGCGAAAGCGAAGGGCGGCCCGGTCGAGATCTGGGGCACGGGCTCGCCGCGCCGCGAGTTCCTCTATGTCGACGACTGCGCCGACGCGCTGGTCTTCCTGATGGAGCGCTACGCCGAGGAGCGCATCATCAATATCGGCCAGGGCGAGGAAGTCTCGATCGCCGAGCTGGCGAAGCGCATCGCCGCCATCGCCGGCTACCAGGGCGAGTTCAAGTTCCTCACCGACCGCCCGGACGGCATGCCGCTGAAGAGCATCGAAGGCTCGCGCCTCGCGGCGATGGGCTGGAAGCCGAAGACTTCCTTGGAAGACGGCCTCAGGAACACGATCGAGGCCTTCCGCTCGGGGACCCAGCGGGATGCGCATTAGCAACAAGGCACGCCCCCTCACCCTGCCCTCTCCCGGTGGGAGAGGGTTCCGAAGCCCCTCTCCCACCGGGAGAGGGGCTGGGGTGAGGGGTCGTCGCTCCTGACGTGCCGCCCCATGCGATCCGGCCGCGGAAGCGATCGAACGAGATGAAACCGACCGACCTCTCCGGCATCGACATCGCCGTTCTCGCCGGCGGCCTCGGCACGCGCATCGCGGGCGTGCTCGGCGACACGCCGAAGGTGCTGGCGCCGGTGGGAGGACGGCCTTTCCTCGAGGTGCTGCTGGGCAAGCTCCGGGGTGCGAAGAAGGTCGTGCTCTGCTTAGGCCATCTCGCGCCGAAGGTCACCGAGTGGCTGAAAGCCAACCCGCCGCCGGTGCCTGTGGAGTGCGTGATCGAGCCGGAGCCGCTCGGCACCGCCGGCGCGCTCCGCTTCGCCGCATCGCACCTGACCTCCGATCCCTTCCTGGTCATGAACGGCGACAGCGTGGTCGAGACCGATCTCGGCGGCTTCATCGATGATCACCGGCGCTCCGGCGCTCCCGGCTCGATCCTCGCGGTGGAGGTGCCGGACGGCTCGCGCTTCGGCCGGCTGGAGATCAGTCCTGCCGGCCGCATCACCCGCTTCGCCGAGAAGGACACCTCCGCCACCGGCGCCGCCTGGATCAATGGCGGCATCTACGCCTTCACCCCTTCCCTCCTCGCCCGCCTCATGGCCGCCGAAGGCCCGTCCCTGGAAAGGGATTTTCTCGGCCTGCTGCCGGAGGCTACCCTGCACGGGGCGCGTCGCCAGGCGCGCTTCATCGATATCGGCACGCCGGAATCGCTGGCCCAGGCGCCGGCCTTCTTCGGAGGCTCCCAGAGAGACGTGACCGAGGCATGATCATCAGCCGTACTCCCTTCCGGCTCTCGCTCTTCGGCGGCGGCACCGACTATCCGCAATGGTACCGCCAGCATGGCGGCGCCGTGCTCGGCACCACAATCAACAAATACTGCTACATCACGGTGCGCGAGCTGCCGCCCTTCTTCGAGCACAGGCACCGCATCGTCTATT
Source organism: Alphaproteobacteria bacterium (assembly GCA_016869375.1). Lineage (GTDB taxonomy): Bacteria > Pseudomonadota > Alphaproteobacteria > SHVZ01 > SHVZ01 > SHVZ01. The sequence goes on from VGEH01000035.1 coordinate 32,166, forward strand.
CGCGCATCGAGCTGGTACGCGAGATCGACGAGATCATCCACCCCTCGGTGCGCGCCGTGCTCCAGTCGCACCCGATCCCGGCCGGCATCGAGATCCATCATGACGGCGACCTGCCGGCGCGCTCAGGATTGGGCTCCTCCTCCTCCTTCACCGTCGGCCTGCTGAACGCGCTGTTCGCGCTCAAGGGCCAGATGTCGAGCAAGAAGCGCCTCGCCGACGAGACCTTGCGCATCGAGCAGGAGGTGATCGGCGAGGCGGTCGGCAGCCAGGACCAGATCTGGGCCGCCTATGGCGGGCTCGGGCGCATCAACTTCAATACCGATGGCAGCTACGATGTCGAGCCGGTGATCATGGGCGATGCGCGCAAGCGCGAGCTCGAGGAATCGATGCTGCTCTGCTTCACCGGCATCTCGCGATATTCGGTCGAGGTGGCGAAGGACAAGATCGCCAACCTGGAAGCCAAGGCGCAGAACCTCCGCACCATGCGCCAGATGGTCGACGAGGCCGAGGCGATCCTGAAGAGCCCGAAGCGCCCGCTCGCCGAGATCGGCAAGCTCCTGCACGAGAGCTGGATGCTCAAGCGCGAGCTCGCCGGCTCGATCACCACCAACCTCATCGACGAGATCTACGAGGGCGCGATGAGCGCCGGCGCCCTCGGCGGCAAGGTCCTCGGCGCCGGCGGCGGCGGCTTCATGGCCTTCTTCGTGCCCCCCGAGCGCCGCGCCGCCGTCTGCGCACGCCTCGACAAGCTGATCCAGGTGCCCTTCAAGATCGGCAGCCCGGGCAGCCGGGTCATTGTGTATGAGCCGGGTGGGCAGGTGGAGGAGTAGGGCCTCGCTCGGGCTTCCCCCAACAACTAGCCGAAAGATGATGGTCGCCGAACCACTTCAAATAGACCACGCCGCCATCAGTCACTCACCGCATATTGCCAGGCGAGGGCGAGCCATGTGCGATGCCGTAGTGCAAGCGAAGTCCGTCAAGGAACTCGCGCTGGCCCCCGTAGCTAGGATGCCGAATTAGCACTGCGGGAACACCAATCTCCTGCAATCCGGCATGTGCATCGCGTCCAATGGCAATGACCGACTTCGGAGCGATTGCCCGCAAAAGCCGGCTCAAGATCGGGTCGCACTCTGCACGCTCCCGTCGGGTATGGCACCTATTTGAAAGAGGGTCACCCGGCTCATGAGGATGAAGCGGAAAAATGTTCCAAAGAAATATGGGTTGATCGATCAAGCGAAGAGCCTGCCAAACAACGGCCGCTGTTCGCTCTCGCATAGGCGGTCCCTTGGTTGCTCGCTTCAACGAGTTCAGCGACCACAATGCACCGTGAGGTGTGATATGGAGATCGTCGGTCAGTGCAAGCCCTGTTCGACGACCTCCCCTATAGCCGAGATCTCGTGCGATCCAAACCGAGGCGCCCTCAGCGCCTATAGCCGCATTAAGCACGGCCTCTAGATTGCGACGCCTAATTCGCGGCGCATCTGCAACGTCATGGTCGGGGCAAACGTCTATGTAAGGGTTGAAAACGTTCGCGAACCTTAGACGCCCCAGATCCCCGACAATCGCGGCGGCTTCGTCTCGGACGCGCGGACGGTTCATAGTGGCGCTTGATAGGTAATCGAGTGAGCCAACAAGTCCACCTGCACCGTTCCCCCTCGGTTCGCACGCAACTCGCGAAATACCCTAAACCCCTCCAGGATCGCCAGCTCCCACTGCCACAGTGGACGCGTCTCGACCTCGTATCCCTTTACGAACTCCCTTATCGATTTGAGCAGGGAGTAATCGAGACTGGTTACGGCCCGAAAGTCCTGCAAACGAGATCCCTGATTGAAGACCCACGTCGCAATGCCTTCCTCAATCAGGATGGCTCGCGCGCCGTCTTGGTTTTCATCGATGTCAGGCTTGCTCTTCCTCTTGACCTTGAAGAGCGCCCTGAGAACAGGAGACCACCCGAGGATTGCCGCATAGGACAGGTGGAAGACATCGTGGAACCTATAATCGTCCGCTGGAACCCGATTGTCGGTTAGCCGATCACCGATAAAAATCCCGTTGCACTTCTGGAAGACATAGACCTTTCCCCCAACCTCCTTCTCGCGGAACTCGATCGCAAACTGGCGAGGGAGCTTCTCATCTTGGTCCTCGTTCTCGTCAAAAAGCGGGCCCCATTTTTTCTCCAGCGGCCAACGCCCAAGTGCCTTAGCCTGGATTATTCGTGACGGGGGCTGTCTCGATGCGGCGGGCGTAGCATAACTCACTGATATCGTTTAGGATTTGGTTGTCTAAGCCGGTCCTTCACAAGAGCAGGGA
>VGEH01000036.1 GCA_016869375.1 Alphaproteobacteria bacterium
CCTGAAAACCCGTTTCGCCGGTCACCCTAGACAGCCCCGGGCCCCCCTTCCAAGCGCCGATCCCACAGCCTCGGACCTCATCCCCGATAAACTCACTTGTCCACGCTGAGTCTGTGATGCGTGACTCCGTGATGCGTGACTCCGTGGCGGCGGACCTCGCTTGGATGAAAACCACGGACGCGCCGTGCGAGCGCTCGGCTCAAGCGTGATCGCTGGCGCGATCCCGTACGCCTCGCGCGCCGACGCGAACTCCAACGACCCGTAGCCCTGCAGCCCAGCGCCGGTAAACCATCCCCGAAAATCCACGCTGAATCGCTGATCGGGTCGAACCCTCCGATACAGGAGATACAGGTCTTCTTATAGGACCATGATCACACAGGCAGCGTGCATAACCACGCCCCCATCACCGATGCAGCGCAATCCCCTCACATATGCAGCGTGGCTACCCAGCCGGACCCTCACCGATGCAGCGTGCACCGGCCTCGGGAGACCGCCCAGCCTCACCGATACAGCGTGGATGTCTCGGAATCCCGGGGACTTTTCCCCCGATATCGGCCAAACCAGCCCAACCCAAGCCTCGAACTTTATTCATGCATCACAGATGCAGCGTGAGAATCCCGGTGGCCCAACCAAAGAACCCCCGAAAGCAAACCAGAAATATCGTAACTATATGACAAACAACAATAATTACCCTAACCTAACCACCCAGATCAACCAACCAAGCACCTAACCTCAAATTCAACGCGTCGAGGCTACCTATCACAGATGCAGCGTGAAAAGTCCGGTCATCAAAGCCCGCCGGGAAGGGTTGCGACACCCTGGCAGAGCAATTCGGGGGAGCAATCGCGGAGAGGTCTGGGCTAGGCTGAGCGCCCCCGGAGAGCCACTTGCCCACGCGACGCAAATCGAGCCCACAGCTCGCCCTTCCTCTGGCCGGCTTGGCGGAGCTCGCCGTTCCGCTGCCGCCGAAAGGCGACAAGACCTTCGTCGTCCCGGCCGCCTGGATCGGCTCGCCGATCGACCGGCGGCTCAAGCACGCCATCGCGGCGATCAGGCGATCGGAGACCGAGACCCAGACGCAGGAGCAATGGGCCGCGGCCATCCGCGCCGGGATCGCAGCCGACCATGACGCGGTGGCGCAGCTCGTCGGCGCCGTGATCGCGCGTCGTCTCGGCGTCGCCGTGCGCTCCTCGGGATCGCGCGCGAGCCTGAGCGAGGGGTGTCTCGCCGTCGGACAAAGGCTCGCCGAGAACTTTCTCGCCGAGGCGGCGGCGATCGACAAGGTCGCGCGCTGGATCGCGGTCTCGGTCTCGGCCTGGGCGGCCGAGGACAAGGCGCAGAGCGAGGAGATCCTGGCGCGCCGGCTCGCCTATCTGCTGACCACCCATGCCGAGGACACCGCCGCGGCGCTGGTCGAGCTGCTGCTGCCGCCGCATCGCCCCGAGGGCTATCTCGGGGAGCTGCTGCGCCATCCCGATGCGGCGATGCAGGCACTGCCGCAGATCCCGCCCGGCACCATGATCGTGCTCGCTTCCGGGCATTTCCACGACATCCGCGAAGCGCTCTACAAGAATACTTTCCGCAAGGTCGAAGGCACGCCCTGGCCGACCGCGCCGCTCAGGCGCAACGGCGCCAGCGGCTATGCGCAGCTTCGCCCCGCCGTCATGGATTCCGAGCCGCTGCTGCCCGAGCAGCGCCTGCAGGCCTGGGTCACAACGATGTGGCGCCAGCAGAGCGAGCTCTCCGATCTCGATGCCGACGGGCTCGATGCGCTCTGCGCGATCTATCTCAACCAGGCGCGCGCCGCCGACGATGCCGCCGTCGCCGATGTCGACGAGATCCTGGCGATGCGCGGCCTCAAGCCGAAGCGCGGCGGCCAGGGACGCCGCGGCGGCTACGAGCCGGAGCAGCGCGCCGAGATGCTGAAGGCGCTCTCGCATATCCAGAACCTCTGGATCGATATCGGCGAAGTCCGCGTCTACGAAGGCGCGGCCGACGGGCGCCGCCAGCGCTCATCGACGATCAAGAGCCTGCAGAGCCGCCCCTTCGTGATCACCGATCGCATGGGGCAGATCCGCCTCGACGGCTATCTCGACGTCGAGCGCTTCATCTTCCGGCCGGGTAAGGCCTTCGCCGCCTTCCTCTTCGGCGCCGGGCGCCAGACCGGCCTGCTCTTCCAGCGCGCGCTTCAGTACGATCCGGTGCGCCGCAAATGGGAGAAGCGGCTGACGCGCTACACCAGCTGGCAATGGCAGGCGCATGCGCGCAGCGGCCAGTTCACGCAGCGCTTCAGCGTGCGCACGCTCCTGGATGCGGTCGGCGAGGAGCTCAACAGGCGCTATCCGGCAAAGAGCCGTTCGCGTCTGGAGAAGGCGCTGTCGACCATGGCAGAGGATGGCGTGATCTCGGCCTGGCGCTACGTCGGCGATGCCGCCGACAACGGCAATCGCCATGGCTGGGCGTCGACCTGGCTCGATGCCGAGATCGCGATCGAGGCGCCCGACATGATCAGGACCTACTACCTACGCTCGACCGAGACGGCGCCCGTCGCCGCCGCCGACTCCGCGCAGGCAGCCGAGATCGCCGAACGGGTCCGGCACCATCGCCGCATGCTGGGCGTCTCCCAGGAAGAGGCGGCGCGGCGGCTCGGCATCCGCCAAGGCCATTTCAGCAAGGTCGAGCGCGGCCGGGTCCATCCTTCCGAGAAGCTTCGAACCGAGATCGAAGCCTGGCTCGGAGAGTGAGGTATTCCTGAGGAGGCATAACGTCGGGGTCCGGGGTCACAAATGAGCTCGACCTTCGACGCGAATGCCGCGCTCGCCGCCGCCGATGCCCGTCAGCTCGCCGGCGACCTCGCCGGCGCGATCCGGCTCTACAGCCGCCTGATCGAGGGCGCCTCCGGCTTCTGGCCGGCCTACGCCAATCGCGGCCTGGCCCTGCAGGTCGCGGGCGACGCGACCGCCGCGCGTGGCGATTTCCGCCGCGCGCTCGCGATCGAGCCCGGCGCGGCGCCGCCTCTGCGCAACCTCGTCGACAGCCTGCAGGGCGAGACGGCTGCGTCTGCGGCGCTTGCGGCGAGGGCGCTCGTCGCGATCGCTCCGGCCGCCTGGGAATCCTGGCTCAGCCTGGGCGGCGTCGAGCTGAGCGCGCATCGGTATCGCGCCGCCGCACATGCCCTGCGCCGGGCGACGGCGCTTGCCCCCGATGTCGTCGACTCCCTGACGGGCCTCGGGATCGCCGATGACGCGCAGCCTCGCCGCTGGCTCGAGCGCGCGTTGGCGATCGGCGCGACGCCGGCCTCGCTGCTCGCGTTCGCGCGCCATCTTCGGGAGCGCAACGAGCCGCACGAGGCAGGGCGCGCCGTCCGCCGCCTGCTCGCGCTGGCGCCGGGCGGCATCGAAGCGCTGGTCGAAGCCGTCGCGATCATCGACGGCGCGCGCGCGACCGACGCGCTTTACCGCTGGGCGCGGCGCGCGCGTCTTCTGGCACCGGACTCGGTCGTCGTGCTGAACAACCTCGGCATGGCGGCGCTCGCTCTCGGCGCGCTTGCGGAGGCGGAACGCCGCTTCGCCGACGCCATCGCGCTGCAGCCGGATTCCGCCGAGGCGCATTTCAACCGGGCGACACCGCTGTTCCTGCTGGGCCGGGACGCCGAGGCATGGTCGGAGTACGAGTGGCGCTGGCGCGTCGGCCGCTTCGAGAAGGCGCCCGGCACGGCGCCGCGATGGTCCGGCGAGCCTCTCGGCGAGCGGCGGCTTCTCGTTCACGAGGAGCAGGGGCTGGGCGACGCTCTCCAGTTCGCGCGATACCTGCCGATGATGAAGGAGCGGCATCGGAACCTCGTCTTCTTCGGCCACTCCCGGCTCGCGAACCTCTTCCGCGCCTCGTTTCCCGACATCGAGATCGCGTCGCAGCCCGACATCCCTTCCCATGATGTCGCAGCGCCTCTGCTGAACCTGCCGCGCCTGCTCGACCAGATCGGCCGCCCACCGCCGGCACCGCCCTACCTCAAGGGTCCGGCGGCGCATCGGATCGAGGCGCAGGATCGGCTGCGCGTCGGGCTGGTATGGGGCGGCAATCCCGGTCATCCGCGCGACCACGAGCGATCGATCCCGCTCGCGATGCTCGCGCCCTGGCTCGAGATCCCGGGCATCGCCTGGGTCGGGCTGATGGTGGCCCCGGGGAACGGCGACATAGAGCGGTGCGGCTTCGAGCCGAAGATCGCCGACCTCGCGCCGGCGCTGCGCGATCCCGACAATGCGGCGGCATGTATTGCCGGCCTCGATCTCCTGGTCTCGGTCGACACCGCCTATTGCCACCTGGCAGGCGCTCTCGGATTGCCGGTCTGGACCCTGCTCACCTGGATTCCGGACTGGCGCTGGCGCCTGTCGGGAAGCACGACCGAGTGGTATCCCTCGATGCGACTCTTCCGTCAGCCGGCGCGCGGCGCCTGGGCGCCCGTCATCGCGGAAGTCGGCAACGCGCTGCGTCGGTTGCGACGGCCTTGAACACGCCGCTTCCTCCGAATATCTACGTCGTCAGCCAATCGAATTCGGACTCGTGATGATCAGGACAATACTTCTCGCGCTCGTGCTTGCAGGCTTCGCGACCACCGGCGCGTCCGTCGCCGCGACGGTCAAGGATGCCGAGGCGGCGATGGCCGGAGGCCGGCACGCCGACGCCGTGTCGATACTGAAGCCGCTCGCCGCCAGCGGCGATGCCGATGCGCAGACGCTGATGGGCGGAATTCTGCTCGCCGGGCTCGGCGTGCCGCGCGACACCGTCGCAGCGCATGACATGCTCATCCTGGCGGCGAAGCAGGGACAGCCCTTCGCTCAATACAATCTTGCGGTGATGTATCACCACGGCGATGCCGGCCGGGTCGACGTCGGCCAGGCGCGGCAATGGTACTCGCTGGCCGCCGAAGGCGGCGTCCCGCCGGCAATGGCGCAATGGGCGTTCTTCCTGCTCGAGGGCCGCGGCGGAGCGCCGGACCCGGTGGAAGGCCGGCGTTGGGCGGAGCGTGCGGCGAATTTCGGCGAGCCCGCCGGGCAGTACCTCATGGGGGTTCTCACCGCCAACGGCGCCCCCGGCACGCCGCCCGATCTCCAGCAGGCCTATGTTTGGCTCTTGCTCGCCGAACGGTCCGGCTTTAAGCCTGCTGCGGAGAATATCGGGATCTTGAAGCATCGCCTGACGGCCGAGGAGCGAACGAAGGCCGAACAGTCGGCTGACGCGTGGCGGCCTACCGCGAACGCGACGGATAAGCGATGATCCCCGCCCGCCTCGATGACCATCGGGGCGGTGCTAAGGATCCGGTGCAACGGAGAAGAATCGATGACCGAACAAAAAGTCAGGACCGCTTGGGACGATGTCGAGGACGCTTGGCAGCTCTGCGACCAGGTGAACAACGACGAGGAGACCTACAAGGACGGCAACCCGCCGCTCGCTTGGGGCCGGGTCTTCAGTCTCTCGCCCCTGATCGACTTCGAGCGCACCCAGCGCGAGGGCGGCGGCAATCCGCCGATGCGGATCTTCCTCAAGACCGCCTACGGGATCGAGTTCCGTCCCGACACCAAGAAGTGGATCGTGTTCCGGCACGGCCCGGTCGACATTTCCAACATCACCTGAGGCTCTGCTTCCGCCGGCGCCCCGCCGCCTTCGGCGGGCGCGCCTGGCGGCGTCGTGGTTGACTCCGGATCGTCGGCGCCCTCAGTCCTGGCCGCAATAGCGGCGCCACATCCGGCGGTAGGCGTCTTCCAGCGCCGCCGTCTGCGTCGGGTAATCCATCATCACCGATCCTGAAAGGCGCTCGCGCAGACGCTGCGGCCTTTCCTTCCGGCCGGCCAGCGCGATGGCGCGCTCGACGTAATCCTCGACATCGGCGGCGATGAGTTCCTCCGCTCCGATGCACCGGCATATCGCCGCGCCGACGCGACCGACGAAGCGATCGCCGTTCAACGTGATCACCGGCACGTCGGCCCACAGCGCCTCGAAGGTCGAGGTGTTGCCGCCGAAGGGGAAGGTGTCGAGGATCAGATCGACCTCCGCGAGGCGCGCGAAGTGCTCGGCCGCGCTTTCGGCGCGAGGCAGGAAGTCGACGCGGGATGCGACGCCCGGAAGCGCGAGGCGGATCCGCTGCTGCAGCGCCGGATCCTCGAAGAAGCCGTGATAGCCGAGGCGGAGCCGCGCCGCGGGCAGGCGCTCCAGGATCCGCCGCCACGCCGCGAGGACCGCGCCGTTGAGCTTTCCCGGATTGTTGAAGGAGCCGAGAACAGGAATCGCGCGGTCCCTCGATCCGCTCGGCTGCAAGGAAATCGCGGGCGCCTGGAAGGTGTACATGACCGGCAGCCGATACAGGCGCTCGACGAAGCGATCCTCCCATCCGGCGGGCGTCAGCTCGGCATCGGACAGCCACCAGTCGATCTCGGCCAAGCCCGTCGTCGACGGTGCGTGGAAGCTCGCCTGCACCGGCGCCGGCCGCCAGGCCGCGATCGCCGGCCGGTTGGAGGCGGTGTGGCCGCCGAGAACGACGAGGATGTCGACGGCGTCGCGCCGGATCGCGGCGGCGATGTCGACGTCTCTCTGGCCGCCGATCGGGACCCAGCGATCCGACAGCGCGCGGAAGCGTTCCGTCATCGCATCGGGGCGATGGATCTCGGCATAGCATTTCACGCGGAAGCGGCGGCGGTCGTGCCGTGCCAGCAGCTCGACGACGTTGCCGGCGACCGGATGCTGACGGAAATCGGCGGAGAGATAGCCGATGACGAGCGGCTTCTCCGGATCGTCGCCACGCGGCGGATGGGCCCATCGCCAACCCTGGACCGCGGCGGAGATTCCGCTGCCCCATCGCCGGGCTTCGGCCAGCAAGGCGTGGTCCGACGTGTCCGGATCGGACGACATCGCAAACAGCAGGTTGCTGTGCAGCACCGGCGTCGAGCGAAGCGCGAGGCCGCGCTTCTGCAGTCTCACGGCGCCGCCGGGCCGGCCGAGACCGAGCTCGATCGAGCCGTAATTGACCAGCGCCTCGCCCGTGCTCGGCGCGAGCGCGAGGGCCCGGCGATTTGCACGCGCCGCGGCGCCCAGCTTCGCATCGCGCAGCAGCATGGCACCGAAATTGATCCAGGGCATCGCGTCGTCCGGCGACACGCTCGCCGCACGCGCGAGCTCGCTTACCGTCTCGTCCGACAGGCCGAGCGCGGTCAGGGCGCGCGCATGCGAGGGGATCGCCGCCACGGCGAGCCGCGCTTCGCGCCGCGCCTCGTCGGTGGCACCCGACTCCCGCAGCAGGAACGAGAGCGACACACGGCTGTCGACGAGGTCCGGCTGCCCGGCGAGCGCCAGCCGATAGGCGGCGATGGCGGCCGCGGTATCGCCGACGGCCCAGGCGGACTCGCCGAAATTATGCATGAGAACCGGCTCAGGCCCGACGACCGACAAGGCTCGCTTGAGCCAGCGCAGCGCTTCCGCCGGGTGACCCAGCTGATGAAAGGCGACACCGATCAGCTGCAGCAGTAGCCCTTCCGCCGCGTGATGGCAGAGAAGCTGGGCATAGCCGCGCAAGGCGGAAGCCGCGTCGCCGGCGCGATGCCGGGCCGCCACGGACTCGAATGTCGGCAGCGTCATCCCCGTTACCGGCGCCGGCGCTGCACGAGGTCGATCACGGCATCCTCGAAGGCTCGGGCGAAACGGTCGGGCGCCATCAGATCGGAGCCCTGGACTGCCGCCCGCAGCGTCCGGCGGAGCGCGGCGCGCCGCGACGGATCTCCGGCGAGAGCGACGGCGATCGCGACATACGCCTCGACGCTCCTCGCCACGAGATCCGCATGGCCGATCTTCGTCAGGAGATCCGTTCCCATCCGGCCGACGAAGCGCGTGCCCGCGAGGCTCACCACCGGCACGCCCATCCACAGGGCTTCCATGGTCGCCGTGTTGCCGTTGTACGGAAAGGGATCGAGAACGACGTCCGTGGCCGCGACCCTGTCCAGGTGCTCGTCGCGCGCGAGCGTTCCGGCCTCGAAGACGATCCTGGACTCATCGATGCCCCGCCCGGCCATCACCCGCCTTACGCGAAGAGACACGGCCGGATCCCGGTAGAGGGTCCGATAGGCGAGCAGGAGCGAGGCGGACGGCACGAGGCGGAGGATCTCGGCCCAGGCCTCGAGCGCCGGGACCGAAAGCTTGGCCGGGTTGTTGAACGATGCGAAGCGGACAGCCCCCGACCTCGCCGCCGCCGGCCGCTCGGCGAGCGGCGGAGCGAGAAACAGGGACGGGAGGCGGATCAGCCGCTCCGAGAACCATTCGCTCGTATCCGCCGGATGCAGAACCTCGTCGGTGATCCAGGCGTCCATCTCCTCGAAGCCGCTGGTCGCTATGTCGTGAAGGCTGATCTGCAGCGGCGCGGCGCGGCGCGCGGGAAGGTGCCGCCGCATGCCCTCTTCGTGAGGCGCGAGGAAGACCAGGGCGTCGACGGCATCGGCGCGGACCAGCTCGGCCACGGATCGGTCCGGCAGCCCCGTCGTATCGCGCCACACCTCGACCGAGGCCTCCAGACGATCGGTCAGCGCATCGCGATGACGCATATCGGCATAGGCGATGGTGCGGACGCGATCTCGTCGATGGTGGGCGAGCAGTCTCGCTACCTGCTGCGCCGTCGGATGCTCGCGCCAGGTGGCGGAGACATAGCCGATCGTGATCCGGCCATCCGCCCGCAACGGCGGCGCCGGACTCTGCGGATGATCGCCGCGCGCCTGCGCTGCTGCCGCACCGTAGAGCCGTCGACGTTGGGTTTCCGTCACCGTCGAGGCGTAGGACAACGCGCCGAGGCAGCTTGCCATCGCAGCCTGGCTGCCGGGGTCGGCCGCGAGCGCCCGCCGGAGCCAGGCGAGGCCTGCCTCGGCTTCGCCGATGGTGACGAGGACGGTTCCGAGCTCGCCGAGGAACGCCGCGTCCGACGGCGTGAGCAGCAGCGCCGGGAGGATGACGGCAAGCGCGGTCGACGGGCGTTCCAGCCGGCGCTCGACGATCGCGAGGTTGAGCCGCGCGTCGACATAGAAGGGCGATGCCGCGACGGCCCGGTGGAGAAGAGCCGCGGCCTGCCGGTTCTCGTCGAGGTCGAGATGAAGGAGCCCGCGATTGTTGAGATAGACCGGGTTGGCCGGCGCGATCGTTCCGGCGCGATCGAACCACGAGGCGGCCGCCGCGAGCTCGCCCGAGTCCTTGAGCATGACGCCGAGATTGGTAAGGGCATCGCTCGTCGCCGGATCGAGGCCGATGCCGCGACGCGCGGCGACAAGCGCCGGCGCCGGTGAGCCATGCCGGATCAGCGCCGCTGCAAGCGATGCCCACAGCTCTCCGCGATCCGGCGCCAGCACGGCGGCGCGACGGAAGGCCGCCAGCCGCGGCATGCCGCCGCCGGCGGTCGACAGGATGCTGGCGAGATGCCAGGCCGCCCAGCTTCCGGGATCGGCCGCCAGAACGGCCCGCGCCGCTCTCCGCCCCTCGTCGGGCCTGCCGGCCTGCATCGCACTTACGACGGCATCGACGGTCGGCGCGTCGGCCGGCGCGGCAGGGGGGTTCGTGATCATCCGGGCGGTGGTGTACCGGCGAGGGTCATGGCGCGCAAGGCAAACGGCCCGTCGGATCCGATGCGGGGGTCGGGCTTTGCTATAGTCGAACGCGACGCACCTTCGCTCGCGCGCGACATCGGCCAGAAGCATCGAGGACAGGATGGGAAGCTTTCGTATCGGCGACAGGACGATCGGCGACGGTGCCCCCTGCTTCATCATCGCCGAGGCCGGCGTCAATCATGACGGCAATGTCGACGACGCGCATCGCCTGGTCGACGCGGCGGCGGAAGCAGGTGCCGATGCCGTCAAGTTCCAGACCTTCGACGCCGAAGCGCTGGCGACCGCGGATGCGCCGAAGGCGGCCTATCAGATAGAGACGACCGGGTCGGTCGAGACCCAGCGCGAGATGCTGAAGAGACTGGAGCTGCCGCGCGAAGCGCATGCCAAGCTCAAGGCGCATTGCGAGCAGCGCGGGCTGGTCTTCCTGTCGACGCCGTTCGATACCGGCAGCGTGGACTTCCTCGCGCGCCTCGGCGTCCTGGCGTTCAAGTCGCCGTCGCAGGAGATCATCAATCTTCCCTACCTCCGGCAGATCGCGCGGTTCCATCGGCCGATGATCGTCTCGACCGGCAACAGCACCATGGCGGAGGTCGATGCCGCAGTCGCCGTCATCGAGGCCGAGCGCGCGCCCTATGCCCTGCTGCATTGCGTCAGCCAGTATCCGGCCACCGCGGCATCGGCGAATTTGCGGGCGATGGAGACACTCAGGCGCGCCTACGATGTCCCCGTGGGCTTCTCCGATCATACGCTCGGCACGGCGGTGCCGATCGCCGCGGCGGCGCTCGGCGCGTCGATCATCGAGAAGCACTACACGCTGGACAAGACTCGCGCCGGACCGGATCACCGCGCGTCGCTGGAGCCGTCCGAGCTCACGGCGATGGTGCGCGACATACGCGCCGCGGAAGCGGCGCTGGGCGACGGCCGCAAGCGCCCGGCGACCGGCGAGCCGGAGCTCGGCAAGGCGGCGCGAAAGAGTCTCGTCGCCGCCCGCGATCTGCCGGCCGGGGCCGTGCTCGATGCGACGACGATCGCGGTGAAGAGGCCGGGCACCGGCCTCTCCCCTGCCCTCATCGATCTCGTCACTGGCCGCCGGCTGCGTACGCCGCTCGCCGAAGGCGCGTTGATCACGCTCGATGCGCTTCAGTAGGGGCTAGCGACGGCCGGCCATCGTCTCGAAGGCGGCTTCCAGGTTGCGCGCGAAGCGCGGTCCGTTCATCAGGGGCGACGACGCCATGTCCTGGCGAAGCCTGCTCCGAAGACTTCGCCGCGCCTCCGCATCGCGTCCGAGCGCGACCGCGATCCGGACATAGCGCGCCTCGTCCTCGGCGCAGAGTTCGGCATGGCCGATCGTGGTCAGGTAGCTCAGCGACTGGCGCCCGGCGAAGCGGTCGGCCTCCAGGGTGACGAGCGGGACGCCCATCCACAGGGTCTCGACGGTCGAGAGGCCGCCGCAGAAAGGGAACGGGTCGAGAGCGACATCGATCCGGCCGTAGGTATCGAGGAACTGGCCGTAAGCCGTCCAGCCTTCGAGCGCGATCCGGTCATGGTCGACGCCGTGCTCGGCGAAAGCGGCAAGCACGCTTGCCCTCGCGATCGCCGCGTCGAACGCGCCATTCTTCAGGAGGAGGCGGGCGCCCGGCACGGCCTTCAGGATGCGCGCCCATGCCGCGACGGTCGGCGGCGTGACCTTGGCGAGCGCGTTGCAGCTGCCGAAGGTGACGTAGCCCGTGCGGTCGGACGGTGGCGGCGCGACCTCTGGCGCGATCGAGGGCGGTGCATAGCAGACATAGCTGTCGGGCAGCCGCAGCACTTTCTCGCTGAACCAGCGCTCGTCGCCGTCCGGGATCAGCTGCCGGTCGGCGATCAGCCAGTCGATCGCCGACAGCCCCGTCGTGCCGAAATAGCCGATCCATGCCGCCTGCACCGGGGCCGGCTTGAGCGCGAAGAGCGAGAGACGCGATCCGCCCGTATGCCCTGAAAGGTCGACGAGGATGTCGACCTTCTCGCGCGTCACGAGATCGAAAGCCTGGTCGTCGCCGATCGTCGAGATGTCGTGCCAGCCGGTTGCCGCGGCTCTGATCGTCGCGGTCACGGCATCGCCGCCGCGAGTCGTGGCGAAGCAGATCGTCTCGGCGCGCGTCCTGTCGAGATGGGGGAGAGCGCCGCTCAGAAAATACCCGACGGCATGCGTTCTGAAGTCGCCGGAGACCAGGCCGACGCGGAGCGGACCGGTCTTGCTCGTCGATGGTGCCGACGGTCCGCGGCGCGTCGGCGCGTGCCAGCGCTCCCACTGCCGGGCTTCCACCAGCAGATCGGCCGGCGAAGCGCTGCTGGCGTAGTTCAGGCACATGATGAAGGCCGAGCGCGCATCGGCGTGGCGCGGGTTCGCCGCGACGGCGCGACGGAAGAGCCCGACCGCCGCCTCGCTCTGTCCGATATCGCGAAGCGCCATGGCGCCGACCGCCAGCATGTCGCCTTCCCGCGGATCGAGCACCACGGCACGTCGTGCCGCACGGAAGGCGTCGCCGATGCGTCCCTTGCGGCGAAGGACGAGAGCGCGCAACGCCAGCGCCGCGCCGTTCGCGGAGGCGATTGCCAGGGCTCGCCCGGCCGCGACGTCGACGAAAGCCTCGTTGCCGGTCAGGTAGGCGACCGAGGCCAGCATCTGCCACGACGCCGTGTGATCGGGCATCAGGCAGAGCGCCTGGCGCATGAGGGCGGCGCCCTGCTCCGGCGCGCCGAGATGCGTCCGCACCATCCCGAGGTTGATCCGCGCATCGATGAAGCCGGGATCCCGGGCGAGGGCGGCGGCGAAGGCCTGCGCCGCCTCCTGAAGCCGGCCGGCCATGGACAGCGAGACGCCCAGCCGGCCATGGAGCTCGGCGAGGCGGACATCCATGCCGGCGTCTCCCGGGTGCCGGCGGACGCCTTGCTCGAGGATCGCGATGGCGTCTCCGATCCGCCCCTCGCGAAGCGCGCCATCGGCCAGCGCCAGCTCGTTGGCGACGGAGGAGGTCACGCGTCCTTCAGCCTCGATCGCAGGCACTGATCCATTGACAGCCCTCGACCGTGCTTCGCATGGTGCCGCCGCCGCGGACGCGACTGTGGATCGGTGGACATTGGCCGAGCAGACCTTAGAGGCGGTGTTTAACGCGTCGGTGACGCTGCACCAAGCCGGCAATCTAGAGCAAGCCGCGCAAGGATATCGGCGCGTATTGGCCGCGGTGGCGCATCAGCCGGTCGTCCTGGGCTATCTCGGCATGGCCTTGGCGCAGGCGCAGCATCATGAAGGCGCGATCCCTCTGCTCCGTCGTGCCGCGCGCCTTGCGCCGGACGATGCGGCGATCCGCAGCAACCTTGCCACCAGCCTGACGGCGACCGGGAGAAAGGCGGATGCGCGTGCCGAGTTCCGGCGCGCCACCGCTCTCGCGCCGTCCTTCTGCTCGCCGCATTTCAGCGGCGCCTTTCTGGCGCCGAACGAGGAAAGGAAAGTTGTCGAGCTCGGGCGCGCCGCGGCCAGCGATCCTGGCTTCGTTCCCGCTCTGCTCGCGCTCGCGATAGCGAATGACGGGCTCGGCCGATCCGCGGCGGCAGCGCGGTGGAGCCGGCGCGCCTCGGCTTCGACACCGCAGGACGGCCCCGTGCTGCTCGCTTGCATCGACCACGCGCTCGCCGAGCGCGACATCGAGAGGGCGCGCCTGCTCGCCCGACGCGCCCTGGCCTGCGGCGGCGAGCCTGCCGGAGCCTGGTTTCGTCTCGGCGGCATCGCGGAGAAGACCGGCGACATCGATGGCGCCGATCGCTGCTATCGCCACTCCCTCGTGCTCGAGCCAGCTTTTCCGGCGAGCCATGTCGCCCAAGGCTCGCTCGAGCTCGGCATCGGCCGACCGCGCCAGGCGGTGAATGCCTATGATCGCGCCTCGGCGAGCGGCGGCGGTCCGGAAGCCGAAGGCAACCGCGTCTTCGCCATGACCTTTCTCGATCATGCCGATCCGCAATACGTGAACCGGGCGAACCGCACCTGGGCAGCCGCCAATGGCGCACGCGCCTCCAGCGGCGCGCTCCGCTCGCGCCGGTCTCCCCGTATCCGTGTGGGCTACGTATCTCCCGAGTTCGCCAAGCATGGGTTTCTCGCCCACCTCTTTCCTGCGCTCGACAATCACGATCGGACCAGGATCGAACTCTTTGCCTACAGCCAGACGCCGGTCTTCGACGCGTGGAGCGCCGAGGTTCGGCGACGTGTCGATCATTGGCGCGACCTGACGCGCCTCTCATTGGACGACCAGGCCGCCAGCATCCAAGGCGATGGCATCGACGTCCTGGTAAACCTCACCGGCTACCTTGCCCATCACCGGCTGCTGTTCGCGCACCGCATCGCGCCCGTTCAGGTCGCCTATATCAATCATGTCTGCACCACCGGCCTTCCGACCATCGACGCACGCATGACCGATCCCTGGCTGGAGCCGGAGGCGGCACCGTTCCTCGATCCCGACGAGAGGCTCGTTCGTCTCGCGACCGGCTATCTGAGCTACGCGCCTCCGCCGGCTCCGCCGGTAAGCGCCCTGCCGGCGCTGGCGAACGGCTTCCTCACATTCGGGGTGTTCAACAACATCGCGAAGATCTCCGGCCGCGCGGTTGAGGCGTGGTCCGAGATACTCTCGCGGATACCGCGCTCGCGTATCCTGATCAAAGGCTATGGCCTGTCCGCGACGCGCGGCCGGGCGCTGCTGATCGACCATTTTCGGCAGAACGGGATCGACGAGTCGCGGGTCGAGCTGGTCGGCCACGTGCCGGGCGACCAGGATAACCTGGCGACGGTGGCGCGCGCCGATATTGCGCTCGATCCCTTCCCGTTCAACGGCGGCATGAGCACGGGCGAGTGCCTGTGGATGGGCGTGCCGGTGGTCTCGCTCGCGGGTCCGAGCCTCGTGCACCGTGTCGGACTCACATTTCTCTCCCGGACGGGTCACTCGGACCTCGTCGCCTGGACGACGAAGGACTATGTCGACCGCGCGGTCGCGCTGGCGACGGACATAAGCGCTCTTGCGGAGCGACGCGGGCGGATGCGCGAACGGCTCTCCCGCTCCGTCCTGTTCGATGGCGCCAGCCACACGCGCGAGCTCGAAGCCGCGTTCGAGACGCTTCTCAACGAACGTCGGGCGTGACGTACCGCCGCCACATCAAGCGATAGGCTTCCTCGACGGAAGCTGCCACGGCGCGGCCATCGAGGAGCGTCGAGGTCCGCATGCGCTCGCGCAGCTCGTCGCGAAGCCGGGCCCGATAGGAGCCGTCCAAAGCCAGCCGCCGCGCTACCGCGATATAGGCGTCGTCGTCGGCGGCGACCAGATCGTGGAGGTCCAGCCGCCACAGGATGGCGGCGGATTGCCGCGACACCGGCCGGCTGCCGGCACGCGTCACCACCGGCACTCCCATCCACAGCGCTTCCACCGTCGTGAGGCAGCCCGAAAACGGGAAAGGATCGAGGGCGACATCGACATCGCCATACTCGGCCAGCATGGCGGCGTGCGGCGTGGCGCCGCGGAGGATCAGGCGATCGCCCGTGATGCCGTATCGCTTGAACCGCGCGGCGATGCTGCTCCGGACTCCGGCATCGTCGAGCGATGCCCATTTGAGCAGGAGGCGTGCGCCCGGCGTCGAGGCGAGGAGCCGCGCCCAGAGCGCGATCGTGTCCTCGCTCAGCTTGCCGAGGTTGTTGAAGCAGCCGAAGTTGATCGCGTCGCCCGCGCCGCGCTGCGCCGGCGCCGGCGCATAGCTTGGCGGATGATAGGCGAAGCGGCCGGCCGGCAGGGCGACGACCTCCTCGACGAAGCGGTCGCGGCGATCCGCCGGCACTTCCCAGGCATCGGTCAGCATGCAGTCGATCTGAGGCAGGCCGGTGCCGTCGAAATAGCCGAGCCAGGTCGCCTGCACCGGCGCCGGTCGGCGCGCGAACATCTGAAGGCGATGATGCGCGGTGTGGCCGGAGAGATCGACGAGGATGTCGATCCGATCCTCGCGGATGCGATGCGCCAGTGCGGCATCGTCCATGCGGCTCGCATCGATCCAGGCATCCGACGCGTCGCGGATCGCTTCCGTCAGCCCGTCGCCGAGATCGCGTGTGGCGTAGCAGGCGACGCTGACGCGGGCACGGTCGTGTGCCGCGAGAACGGGGAAGAGAAAGAAGCCGACGGGGTGAAGGCCGAGATCCGGCGACACATAGCCGATCGACAGCCGGCGGTCGGGCTCGCGTGAATTAACGAAAGGACGACGATCCTCCTCCTCCAGGCCCTTTGCATGCCTCGCCGCCCAGGCCCGATGCGCCGCGGCGAGCGCTTCATCGCCGATGGACGGATCGAACTGCAGGCACTGCAGCAGGTTCGACTCCGTCATCGCCGCCATCGGCGACGCCGCGAGCGCGCGGCGATAGCCGATCAGCGCCGCCGGCACCTCGGCGGTATCGCGAAGGGTCGTCGCCAGGTTGTTCCAGCCGCGAGGCTCGGCGGGCGCAAGCGCGATGGCCTGGCGATACGCGCCGATGGCGGAGGTCAGGCGCCCTTCTCCCTTGGCGATGTTGCCGAGGTTGACGAAGGGGCTCGACCAGATCCGGGACGCGAGCGACCGCCGCAAGACCGTCCCGGCACCGTCCGGCGGGAGAGCCGCGGCGAGATCCAGCAGCGCGCCGGGATCCGCAGGATCGAGAGCGAGACCCTTTCTCAGGCGCTCGCCGGCGACCTCGATGGCGCCGTCGCGCAAGGCTTGGCGCGCTTCCGCCAGAAACGCCTGGCCAAGGACGACCGGCAAGGCCGGGTCGCCCGGCTCGATGCTGCGCGCGCGCGCGAGCCAGCGATGAGCCTCATGGGCGCCGCTCGTCTGCAGCGCGATCTCGGCCATGCGGATCGCCGTCATGGCCAGCGCCGGCTCGACCGAGGCCGCGGCCTTGAGACAGACGATGATGCGAGGAACGTCCTGCCTGGATGCCGCTTCGATCGCGTCCGCGATCAGCGCCGCGGCCGAACGGGACTCGCCGGCGGTCATGCGCCGGTTCGTCCTGCCGGTCCGAGATCGGGCGACTTCAGATCGCCCCTTCGCTCTTGAGGCGGTCCTCGTTCATGCGGCGATAGGTATCCTGGAAGTTGGGGGCGACGATCAGCAGCGGCGGGATGCCGGCCTGCATCGTCACCAGGCCGATGAGCGCGCGCGCGAACGGAAACAGCTCGCGCGGCGCCTCCACCATCAGGAAGACCTCGCGAAGCTCGTGCGGAATGGCGGGGAGCCGATACGTACCGGCATAGGAGAGCTCGATGACGGCAACGACCATGTCTTCCCTCTTGGCCGATGCGGTGATCGTCAGTTGGGTCTCGAAGGTATGGGCATCGAGCTGGCGATAGGTGACCTGCACGTCGACCAGCGGCTTCGCCTCATGGGCATCCTTGAACGAGTAGGGCGCGTCCGGATGCTCGAAGGACATGTCGCGCACATAATGGTGAAGCAACACCACGGCGCCGGGAGGGGCAGGCGTATCGGACATCGGAATCTCCTCAGGGAACGGGCGCCGGGGTATCACAGATCGAGAGCCCTCGCCAGCCGCGACGATGCAGCACAGTTGCTCGCCTCGGATGGCTCCTATATGGGCATTGCGTTCCAAGGCTGCGGCCGGCGGGCGTCTCTGCGTGAAGGTGGACGATGACTGGTACAGTCAGTGTGAAGCAGTTCCTCGAGCAGCTGAACCGCGCCATGGCGGAAGGTCGGGCGAAGATCGAGATCGACTTCAACCGGATGAGCCAGGCGAACTGCCCGCTCGGCTACCAGGCCTTTAGGGGCAGGATCGCCTACATCTATCTCGGGCTGATGGCGGCGATGATCGGAGGCTCGCGCTGGGCGTTCAAGCTCGAGTGGTCCATGGTGGTCGCCGCGGCTGTCGCCTTCAGCGCCGTCTACTGGATCTTCGTGAAGGGTCGGCTGGAAGCGCGTGCCGTCCGGAAGATCGTCAGCCAGATCACGACGGACAGCGATGCGTGGGAGAAGATCTGGCCCTTCGGCGGCGTGACCTTGAAGGTCACCAGCGGCGGCGCCGAGGCTGTGTGGAACGCGCCCAAGGACAGATGGAAGGACGCCTACGAGCAGCTGCTCGGCTAGGCATCCTCAGGTTCTTCGTCGATCGCCGAGGACAGGGCACGACGATCGCGGTCGATTCGTTCGCGCGCCCGGTCGACGGCGGCCCGAACGCGGAGGATCGCCTCGTCGGCATCGGAAAGCAGCGGCGAAAGATCGGGCTGCTGCTGCGGCGGCTGTCGCGGGCCGGGCATCCGACTGCGATCCTGCGCGGCCCCGCCCGTCGCGGCGACATAAGTCTTCCAGCTCTGCCGGCCGGTGATCTCCGAGACGATCCCGAGCCGGGCCAGTTCTTCCAGCATCACCGAGGCGCCGCGCACGCTGAGACCCAGCCGCCGGGCGACGGTGCTGGGAGTCGTGACGGGCATGCCCGCGAGATCGACGACGAGGGCATCGAGCCGCGACTGGCGTCGTCGCTTGCCCAGGCGCTGGCGCCAGCCTTCGATAGTCTGCCGAAGCGCGATCAGGTCGTGTCTGCCGCCGACGGCTGCATCCGCAAGGCTGGTCACGGCCCTCTCCGTCCAGGTCGCCGGCGAGGCGCGGACGAGGCCGGCGGGACGGATCAGGGCGCTGAGGGGAGCCGGCGTCACGCCGCGCCGGGCCAGCTCGCGTATCAGCGCCAGGTAGCCGACGGAAGGGCGCCCGCCCTCCGCCAGCCATCGATGAAGGGCGCGAAGCAGGGTCGTGAGGTCGAGAGGGTGGCCTTCGTCCCGGAAGGTCCCTTCCGCGATGGCGAGCTCCGAACGCCACGGATCGCGGGACTCTTCCCCCTCGCCTTCCGCCGCGAGCGGCAGGGCGAGCAGGCCGAGGATCTGCGTGACGGCCGCATCGCCCAGATCGCCCAGCTCCCGGCGGACCGGCAGGTCGTGAGCGAGGCGGAAGACCCGGTCCGGATCGAAGCCCAGGCCATCCGCCGCGGCCAGCCGCGCCGCCGCCCCTGCCCGCTCGCGCGCCTCCCAGGCCAGGGCGAAGGGGCTGGCTTCATAGGCCTCGGCGAGACGACCGAGCGCGAGCAGGGCGCTCCGCTCTCCAGCATCCATGGCTGATTATAAAACGTTTGGCGAGTTCACTTCACTATCGAAAGCCCGGCCACGCCCGTCGTGTGGCGGCCGCCCGACCGGCGGCAGATCTGGATGCCGATAGACCGTTGATTAAATACGAAGAACGAAAGACGGAAATCCGTCTATACGCCTTACGTGAAATCGACGCGATACCGGGGCTTCGAGCAGCCTGGATGCCCCACGAGCGGCACCCCGCTGCCGCTTCGCGGTCTCCGGAGAGCCTCGGATCATGCGGCGATCCCGAGTCCCGAAAACCGTCTTTCGTTATTTCCGTATCGGACGGTACCGGTCGTTGCCGGGTCCGCTTTCTATAATTCATTATTTCGTCCGACCACAAACGAGGTGTCGAGCGGGTTTGAGCGTCGGCTTGGCGAAACGACCACACGGGCGCCGCAGTGGACCTGCACAGCGGAAGGAGAAAAGGCGAAATCGTTAATTAGCGATCTGCTTGCTTGCGGCGCACGTTAAATAACGAAATTCTGTTTTAACGCGATCGTGCCCGCTACTTCGGCGTCGAGACGACGATCAGATGCCCGATGAGATCGGCGAAGCGCCGAACCTCGGTCGTCAGGGAGCCCTCGTAGATGTCGATCCCGAAGGAGAGTTCGGCCCCGTCGACGAAGCTGGCGGCCACCTGCTCGCCCCGCAGCTCGCGGGCAATGCACTTCATCCCCTCGCGGCAGAAGAAATGCGCCTGGCCGGCGAGCGTCTTGCCTTTGATCTGGATGCGAATGCCGCCCGCGCCGGGCGCGAAACGCATGCGTGTCCGGTCCATCCGATCGAGGCGCGCCCTCAGCTCGCCGATCTGGACCGGCGCGCTCTTGTTCGAACTCTCCACCTCCTCGCGGAAGACCAGCCACTTCCCGTCCTTGTCATAGGTCACGGTGAAGGGCGTGATCTTGGCGGTCAGCTCCGTCAGCTCCTGCACGACCTCCTCGGTCGTCATCGGTTCGTCGCTACGGGCCGTCGTGGCGGGCGCGATCGTGCCGGCGATGACGGCCGCCGCCGCGGCCAGCGCGACGCCTCTTCTCCGCAGCGCGGAAATAAAACGCTCTTTCGTCATTTCAATCTTTCCCTTAAGGACGCGGAAGCGCTTATATCCAAATCGCGTCTCGCCTTCCACGCCGACTCGTCCGCCGGCGCACGACGCCGAGTCGTCCGGGGCTAGCGCGCGGACCCGCCCGCGGACCGGTCCCGCCACATCATCCGATAGAGGGCCTCGACGTCGCGGGCATACCCGACGGCATCGAGCAGCGGCGACCGCTTGAGGCGGGCGCGAAGCTCGCCACGCAGCTGCCGGCGTCGCTCTGCCGCCATCGCCAGGCGGACTGCCGTCTCGACATAGGCCTCCTCGTCGGCGGCGACCAGATCGCTCAGGCCGACATGGTGAAGCATCGACGCGCCGACGCGCCCGACAAATCGCCGGCCCTCGATCCCGACCACGGGCACGCCCATCCACAGCGCTTCGTAGGTCGTCGTCGACCCGTTGAACGGAAACGTGTCGAGCGCGACGTCGAAGTTCCCGACATAGGCCAGATGCTGGCTTCGGCCGGTGCGGCGATCATCGAAGTCCAGCCGGTCCGCGGCGACCCCGTGGCTTGCGAAGCGGTTCGTGATGTCCCCGACCAGCGTCCGGTCCGCATAGGCCTGCCTGTATTTGAGCGCGAGGCGCGCATCCGGCAGGCGCGAAAGCACCCGCGCCCAGGTGGCGATCACAGCGTCGCCGAGCTTCGCCGGGTTGCTGCACGAACCCAGGCGGAGCGGCCCGCCGCGTGCGTCCGGAACGGGCACCTCCTCGATCGGCATGTGCAGACAAAAGCAGGGCAGGCGCGCGACGCGTTCGCTGAACCGCTCCTCGCCCGCGGCCGGCGTCACGATCTCGTCGCCGACGAACCAGTCCATCGCATCGAGACCGCTCGTCGTCAGGTCGTGCATGCTCACCTGCACGGGCGCCGGCGCGAGCGGCACCACATCGATCCGGTTGCCGAGCGTATGGCCGGCAAGGACAACGAGGACGTCGATGCCATCGGCGCGGATGAGATCCGCCAGCTGCCGATCGGTCCTGGTCGCGATGTCCCGCCAGTGATGCGCGGCGCGCCGGATGCGCCGGCTGACGGCATCCTCGATCCATCGCTGCGCATACGCGAAGACCTCGACGTTGCGCGCATCGTGGTTCTCGAGGAGGCCGACGATGTTCCGGCCGATCGGATGCTCGAAGAGATCCGCCGAGAGATAGCCGATGCGAAGGCGGCGGTCGGGCGAGGGGATCTCGTCTCGGCTTCGACGAATGCCGGCCGTCGGGACCGAGAGCGCCCACCGCCGATGCGCGTCGAAGACCTCCGCGCTCGTCGCGCCGGCATCGTAGTGAAGGTAGAGCATCAGCGAGCGCAGGACCTCCGGCGACGTATCCGCCGCCCCCATGCGCGCGCACCAGAGACGCGCGGCGCCGTGGCGGCCGATGGAGAACGCCGCCTGCGCCAGCGCCTGAAGACTGTCGCGTGCGCCGGGCTCGAGGACCAGGGCCCGCCGCCCCAGCCGCGCCACACCCTCCAGACGGCCGAGCTCGCTGAGCGTGCGGGCGAGGCCCGCGAGCGCGGCGCCCGAATTCGGATCGCCGCGCAAGGCTGCGCGGAAATGCCGTTCGGCCTCCTCGGGCCGGAGACGCTTCAGCGCATGCACCGCGAGATTGACGTGCGCCTTCGGATAGCCGGGACTGAGCTCGAGCGCCTTGAGCAGGCTCGACCGGCCACGCTCGTCCTGCGCCTGGCGGAGGAGAGCGGTTCCCAGCATGAGGTGAAGAGCGGCGAGCCCGGGCGCGCTCGCAAGAGCTCGCCGATAGCGGCCGCATGCGTCCGCGAGGAGGTTCTCCTCCGCGTCGAGGTTGCCGAGATTTGCCGTCGCCGAGACGATGGCGGGGGCCAGCGCGACGGCCTGCCGATAGCATCGCCGCGCCTCGCGCCGGTTCCGCGCTCCGAAGGCGGCGAGGCCTTCCGCGTTGAGACGCTCGGGATCGGTACTCATCGCGCCGTCCTAGGCTCGGCGACGGTCCGCCGCCCACGCCGTCAGCGCGGCGGCGGCGGCGGCGATGGCCTTCGACCAATCTTCTCCCGGCTCGCGTACGAAGCCTCGGGCCCGCGGCCACAGGCAGTCGGCGTCATCGCCGAAGCTGTAATAGGCGAGGCGATACTGAAGCTGCCAGCTCTCGACGCCGCTGGCGGCGACGGGAAAATAGGCCGAGGTCGCGCTCGCCAGGACGAGATCGAGCCCGGCGCCGAGGGCCAGGACGCCTTCGATGTCCTGGAAGAGATCGAGCTGCGGCACCACGCCGATGTCGACGCCGAACCTTGCCCTCGCTTCGGCGATCTCGGCGTCGACATCGCCGTACTGGAGATTCACGAAGGTGACGCCGGGCACGCGCAGGATCGGTTCCCATTCGGTCAGGTCGGCATGAACGCGGACCGTCAACGGCGTGCGTCGCGTGCTGCGCCACGCGATGCCGATCCGGGGCCGGGGGCCGAGCGCAGAGAGCGCCGGCCGCAGCGCGCGGACACGCTCCGGGTCGGCGACGAGATACGCTCCGGTCGACCGAAGGTCGTCCTTGCTCATGCCGAGCGCATCCGGGAGGCTGAGCAGGGCGATCTGGGCTCGAATATCCGGCGCGAGCAGGCGCGGATCCAGCGGCGCGCTGCGTCCGACGAACTCGAGCTCGGGGAAGGAGCGGCGGAGGATCGTGATCAGCCGCGGATCGCACTCCACGACGATGTGCCTCGCCCGGCCGCGCAAGGCTCTCACGAGCTGGATGAAGGCGATCTCGTCGCCGATGCCCTGCTCGCCCCATACCAGCAGGCTTCCGTGCTCGATCGTGCGGCCATCCCATACCGGCGCCGGGAGCACGTCATAAAGAGTCTCCCCGGCGACGTGCCGCCACTCGTACTCGGCAAATCCCTCCCGCACGCGGCCTGCGGCGAGAAGCGTGGTCGCAAGCGCCATGTGTCCGTTCGCATCGTCGGGCTTCCTCGCCAATCCCGACCGCAGCATCGCCTCCGCCTCACGGAGCCGGCCTTCGCCCTTCAGCGCGATGCCGAGATTGATCATCAGGTCTCCGTTCCCGGGATCGAGGTGAAGGGATCGCCTCGACCATGTCGCCGCCCGACGATCGTCGAGACGATCACTATAGGCCGCGGCGAGCGCGCCGGTGCCCAGAACCAGGGCCGGCGCCTGCGCGACGGAGCGCTGCGCCAGCGCGAGAGCCTCGCGATACCTGCCACAGGCGCGTTGAGCCTCGGACAGGCTCGCCAGCGTCGACGGCCGGTCGTGCCACTGCGTCGCCGCGCGTTTCAGAAGGCTCAGGACGCGCTCGTTCTCCTTCGCCTTGCGGCAAAGCGCGGCGAGGCCTTCCCAAGCCGACATCTCCGCAGGCTCGATGACGAGAGACCGGCGGTAGCAACGCCGCGCCGTCTCCGATCGATCGCGACGCTGCAGCGCGTGCCCCGCCATGGTCCAGGCCGACGGAGAGGGAGCCGCGGCGGCGGCAGCCAGGGCCAGCACGGAGGACTCCGCGAAGCGATCCCCGCGATAGGCAAGCGTCGCCGCGTTCAGCAGGGCAGGGGAGAAGCCGGGATCGGCGGCGATGGCGCGACGATACGCGCGCGCGGCCTCGCCTGCGCGACCGAGCCGCTCCTCGGCCGCACCGAGATCGCTCCACAGCGCGGCCTGCTCCGGCGAAAGCCTGAGGCGCGCCAGCAAGGCCTGACCCAGCCGACCGAGATCTCCGCGACGGTGGCTGAGCGCGATCAGGTCGTCGATTGCCGCGGCCGCATCGGGCCTCGCCGTGACGATCGACTGCAGAAGGCCGTCGGCCTCGTCCGGATTGCCTTCGCCGATCGCGGCCGCGGCCAGCACGCGAATGGCGTCGACATGATGTGCGTCGCCGGCGAGCACCGTCTGCGCCAGGGATCTCGCTTCCGCCCATCGGCCATGCGCGAGAAGCGACGCTGCGTCGGCCGGGCCGGCGGTCATTTCGATGCGCCCGCGGCGCGGGCAGCCAAGGTATCGGCGACGGTTCTCGTCGTGGGAAGCCAATCGCCGCCTTGTTGACGAACGAAGCAGCGGGTTCGCGCGTACCAGAGATATCGCTCCTGACCCATGGCCAGGTAGTCGACCGCCGTCGTCAATATCCAGGTCTCGATACCTGCAGCCGCGGGGAAGGCACAGGCCGTGGTGCCGGTCGAGATCGCCAGGTCGAGCAGGGAGGAGTAGGCAAGCGCTCCCTCGAGATCGTCGAAGAGATCGAGGTCCGGATGCTGGTGCACGCGCACGCCGAACCGTTCGGCGGCTTCGCGGAGCTCGTCGCGGCAATCGTCATACTGAAGATTGACGAAGACGACGCCCGGCGTCCTCAGGATCGGCTCCCAGTCGTCCAGCCTTGTGTGGATGCGCTGCGAGGCGGCGTTCCTGCGAACGCTTCGCCACGCGATCCCGACCTTGAGCCCGTCTCCGAGAGACGCGAGCCAGGCGCGGCTCGCGCCGAGACGGCGGGGATCGGGCCGGAGCGCCGCCTGGCGTCCGGCGAAGCTCGCGACGTCGGGCCGGAGAAGGCGCGGAAGGCTGCCGAGCGCGATCTGATGCGAGATCGAGGAGGAGAGCAGGGCAGGGTGGGGCGGCGTCTGTCTCGGATAGGCGGAAAGCCCGGGAAAGGAGCGGGCGAGGATCGCCGTCAGACGCGGATCGCATTCGATCGCCGCCGCCGGCGCCCGCTTCAGCACGTCGCCGAGCAGCGTCGCGAAGACGATTTCGTCGCCGAGGCCCTGCTCGCCCCACACCAGAAGCGCTCCCGAGGCGAGAGCCTGCCCCTGCCATTCGGGCTGCGGGAAGGGCCGGCGCTTCGTCAGGGCGGCAGGGACGAATCTCGCCTCGTACTCCGCCCAGCCGCGCGCGAGCTTTCCCTCGCAGAGATCGATGCAGGCGAGCTGGAAGCGCGGATTGCCGGAACCGGGGCTCGCGGCAAGCGCCCGCCGGAAGAAGCGTCGCGCCTCGTCGAGCCTCTCGCGGTCCATCCAGAGATTGCCGGCATTCGCGAGAAACTCGGAGACCGACGGCGCCAGCGCGATGGCCCGTCGCACCGCGCGCTCGGCATGATCGAGGTTCCCGTTCGCGCGTTCGGCGCTTGCCGCCGTCGCCTGCGCATCGGGCAGGCCGGGATCGAGAAGGACAGCACGCCTCGCCCAGCGGCGCGCGGGCGCATCCGCGCCTTGGGCGAGAAGGATCAGGGCGAGATTGAGCGCCGGCGGGGCTGCCTGCGGCGCCAGCACCTCGGCGTGGATAAGCGGCCGGCGCGCCTCTCGCGGCGCGCCGCGCGCGATGCGGACGACGCCGAGAAGATTGAAGAGGGCCGGATCGGCCACGCGCGCCAGGACCGACGCGGCCATCCTTTCGGCATCGTCCAGGCGGCCGCTCGACAGCGCCGCGGCGATCTCCGGCGGAAAGCCCGATGGCGCCGTCCCGGACGCACCGGCCGGTGCCGTCAGCACAACGGTCATGGGAAGCTCAGCGGAAGCGCTGCGCGCCTCTCAGCCAGAGAGCCAGCGAGAAGCGGCGGCCACGGCTGATCGCGCGCACGCGATGGAGGACGAAGGAGGGAAAGACGATGAGCGAGCCGCGGTTCCTCGTCGCCGGCGTCGGACGGTCGCTGAAGAAGAGCTCGAGCTCGCCGCCGTCATAGTCGGCCGGATCGCTGAGCGGCAGGAGCAGGCTGAGCTTCCGGCTGGCGAGGTCGCTGGTGCCGATGTCGACATGCCAGTCGTAATGCTGGCCCGGCCCGTAGGAGAGAAGCTGCGCGGTCTCCGCCCCCTCGAGCTCGAAGCCGAGGGACTTCTGATTGTAGGCGGCGGCGTGATGGAGAAGCCGCTCGTAGATCCAGCCGTAATCCGCATTCCAGGGAAGGCCGCGGACCACGGCGTCGCGCACCGGGTTCTGTCCGGCCGCCGCCTTCGGATCGTTGACCCCGCCGGCGACCGCTTCCATCCGCTGCCCGGTCTCGACGATGCGGTCGCATTCCCCGGGCGTGAAGACATCGCCGATCGTCGCCATCAGCGCGAAGTCGTCGAAGGCGACGGCCATGTAATGACGTCAGCCTTTGTGTTCTCGGTAGAGCCGGAAGCTTTCGACGAGGACGGCCAGCATCGACATGCCGTTCATCGCCGAGAAGGTCTTGAACTCGCGATGGAAGTCGGCCGGAACCTTGAAGTTGAGCGGCTTCAGGCGCACGGACTCCGCGCGCGCCAGGTTGTCGAGGACCGCGGCCTGCGGCGGCGGCTCGCCTTTGCCGCGGCGCGCCGGGGGAGGGACATTGGCCATCAGGCGGCCTCTTCTCGGGTAACGGTGGACACGCGATCGACGACGGCCTGGGCGAGCTCGTCGGCACGCTGGTTGAGCGAGGGGAAGCGCGTCTCGGTCGCCGCGCGGCCCTCGTCGCTGGCGCGGCGATACCCCACCTTCTCGGGCAGGTATCCCGCCAGCACCGAATATCCGGCCCGCGTCAGGTAGGCGCGCGCGTCGTTCTGCTCGACGTCGCTGTCGCCGACGCGCACCAGCACGAAAGCGAGTCTCGCGGCCGGCACCCCGCGGCGGGTGAGTTCATGCGCCAGGAGCACCTGCGGCTCGAGATCGTCGAGCGCGAGGCCGGTCGGGAGGATGGTGAGCTGCGAGGCCTTGGCGATCGCCAGCGTGCCCTCGGTCGCATGCGGCGGCCCGTCGAGGACGAGAAGGTCGTAGGAGGAGGCGACCTTCTGGGCCAGCGCCAGGGTCCCGAAGCGCTCGACCGGCACGTCCGGCGTGACCTTGTTCTGCAGGCGCCGCGCCTGCCAGTTGAAGCTGGTGCCCTGGGAGATGTCGAGGTCGGCGATCTTGATGCGCCAGCCGGCCTGGGCGTACTCCCTCGCCACCATGCGGGCGATGGTGCTCTTGCCGACCCCGCCCTTCTGCGAAACGACCCCGACCAGAAGCGCCATCGAGCCCTCGTGGATTGCGCGGGCGGAAGCTACCAGCGGAAGAGAACGAAAGCAATACGCCTTTCCAGTTATGTAGAAATAACGAACGACGCCTCGATGTGGACTTCACCCGGCGCCGCGACTAGAACCCGGCCCGGTGAGCCAGGGCAGATGACAGAAAGCGAGCGGTCGATCCCGAGCGCGGACGAGGCCTTCGCCGAAGCCCAGGCCTTGTCACAGGCCGGACGCTTTGCCGAGGCGACGATCCGGCTGGATCAGGTTCTCGCCCAGCGCCCGGACGACCCTGCGGCTCTCTATCTCGCCGGCGTCTCGGCGCACGCCCAGCGTCGCTTCGCCATCGCCTGGAAACGACTGCATGGCGCCTTCGCGGTGATGCCGCAGGCACCGGAGATCCTCTTCGCGCTCGGCAATCTGCATCTCGACGAGGCGGCCGCGGCGGCCGCGGAGAGGTGCTTCCGGCGGGCACTCGCGCATAGCCCCGGTTTCGCTCTCGCCCGACGCGCGCTCGCCCAGTCCCTGATCCGTCAGGGCCGGCACGATGGCGCCGAGGCGGTGCTCGCTGCGCTCGCCGATGTCGATCCTAGCTCGGTCGACGACATCGTCGCGCTCGTCACGCTCCGCCTGATGCGGGGCGATGCCGAGCGCGCCCGGCCGCTTCTCGGACGGGCGGCCGCGATCACACCGGAGGCGGCGCGCGTGCATTTCCTCCAGGCCGACCTGGCGCGTCGCGAAGGCGTGGCCGGGCCGGCCGCGGCTTCGTATCGCCGCGTGCTCGCGATCGACTCCGGCAACGCTCTCGCCTGGCAAGGTCTCGGGCTTATCCTCGCCGCCGGCGCCGGCACGGCGTCTCGCCCTCTGCGCGTCGCGCTCGCGCTTTCGCCGGCCGAGGACGCGACGTGGTTCGCCCTGGCCGAGAGCGCGCGCAATGCGAGCGACTGGCACGCCAGCGCCGGCGCGCTCCGGCGCACGGTCGCTTGCGCGCCCGACAGGGCCGATGCGCTGATCCACCTCGGCAACGCGCTCGACGAGCTCGACGATCGCGCCGGTGCGGCGGCCGCTCTCCGGCAGGCGGTCTTCCGCGCACCGTCCTTGGACCAGAAGGCGCTGAGCAATCTCGCGACGGTGCTCCTCCAGGACGGCAAGGTCAGCGAGGCGCGCTGTCTCTACCGCGGCGCCGTCAGCCTGGAGCCCGCCGATCCGGTCGCGCACTACAATCTCGGCAACGCCGATCGCCAGCATCTCGCGCTCGACGACGCGCTCGGCCGCTATGCGCGCGCGGTCCATATCGATCCCGGCTATGCGACGGCGCGCTGGAACGACGCGATGACCCGGCTGATGGCCGGCGACTGGCCGAACGGCTTCGCCCGCTACGAATGGCGCTGGCGCGACCAGGAATACCCGATGCCGACCCATGCGCCGTGGTGGGAAGGCGAGCCGCTGGCGGGGCGGCGCATCGTCCTTCTCGGCGAGCAGGGCTTCGGCGACATGATCCATTTCGCGCGCTATGCGCGCGCGGTGGCGGAGAATGGCGGGCACCCCGTCCTCGAATGCTATCCGCCGCTGCGGCGCCTGTTCGCGACGCTCTCGCCCGATATCGAGCTGATCGATGTCGGGGCCTCGCCCGGCAAGGTCGACCTCCAGGCGATGCTGATGCAGCTGCCGCTGATCTTCGGCTCGACGCCCGAGCAGGCCTACGCGCCGATCCCATATTTTTCGCTTCCCGCCGCCGGTCCGTCGCTTCCGCCTCATCGCGATGGCTTGAAGATCGGTCTGGTCTGGGCCGGCAATCCCAGGATCGAGAAGTTCCACAAGCGCTCGGCGAGGCTCGAGGAGTTCCGGCCGCTGCTCGAAGTGCCCGGCATCGCCGCCTACAGCCTGCAGGTCGGACCGCGCACCGCGGACATCGCCGCGCTCGGCCTCGGACGAGATCTGGTCGATCTCGCGCCGCTGGTCGGCGATTTCGCCGATACGGCCTATCTGCTGTCCCAGCTCGATCTCGTCATCGCCGTGGATACCGCCGTCGCACATCTGGCCGGCGCCCTGGCCAGGCCGGTCTGGATGCTGCCGACCTATGTTCCGGACTGGCGCTGGCTGCTCGGCCGCGACGACACGCCGTGGTATCCGACCATGCGCCTCTACCGCCAGGGGGCGGATCGCACCTGGCCGCCGGTCATCGCGCGCGTCGCGCACGATCTTGCCGCGCTGGCGCGATCGCGATGAGCGGCGATGCGCGGCGCCGTCTCGCTCTCGAGCCGGCGAACGCTGCCTGGCCGCTGCGCTGTGCCGAGGACGCGATGGCGCGGGGCGACGGAGACAGTGCGGCGCTGTGGCTCGGCGCCGCCGCGGCGCTGTCGCCGACGATGCCCGCGCTCGCCGCGCCATTGCGGACCATAGCGCTCGCCTATCTCTCGGCCGGTCATCCGGCGCGAGCGGCGCTGATGCTTCGTCGAGCGATCGCGGCCGGTCCCGATGACTGGCGGGGCTGGAACGATCTCGCGGCGGTCGAGGATCGTCGGATCTCCGCCGAGGAGGGGCTGCGCCTGAGCCGGGTCGCGGCCGTTCTCGCGCCGGACGTCGCGACCGTTCTCTGCAACCACGCCGACCTGCTGTTTCGTACCGGCGCCGCCGACGCCGCTCTCCGTGTCGCTCTCAGGGTTCCCGCCGATGCCGACGCGGCGACGATCGCCGGCAACAGCGCGCTCCGTCTCTCCAGGCTCGATCTCGCAACTCGCCGGTTCCGCGGCGCCCTCTGTCTTTCCCCTTCCTCGCCGCCGGCGCTGATCGGCTTCGCCGTCGCGCGGATGACGGACGAGGACATGGCCGGTGCCGGGCGCTGGCTGCATCGCGCCCGCGCGGTCGATCCATCGGACGTCGGTCTCAACAACAACCTCGCGACCTGGCACCTCGTGCAGGGCGATTATCGCCGCGGCTTTGCTCTCTATGAGTGGCGCTGGCGACGCCCCGAAGCGGTGCCGCGCCGGCAGGGCCTGCCCGAGTGGAACGGCGAACCGGTGCGCGGCCGTCGGCTTCT
This sequence comes from Alphaproteobacteria bacterium, assembly GCA_016869375.1. GTDB lineage: Bacteria > Pseudomonadota > Alphaproteobacteria > SHVZ01 > SHVZ01 > SHVZ01. The sequence goes on from VGEH01000036.1 coordinate 29,843, forward strand.
GCTCTACCAGGAGCAGGGCCTCGGCGACGTGCTGCAGATGGTCCGATACGTGCCGCTGCTCGCGGAAATGGGGGCGCGCGTCGTCATCCAATGCCAACCGCCTCTGCATCGCCTGCTTCGCAGCCTGCGCGGCGATCCGCTTCTCGTCGGCGAGGGCACGGCGGTCGAGGCCGACGTCCAGGTGCCGCTGCTGAGCCTGCCGCGACTCCTTGGCACCGATCTCGACTCGATACCGGGCAGCGGCGGTTATCTCTCGGCGGACAAGAACCTCGTCGCCGCGACCGCGTCGCTGGTATCGGCGCCGACGCCGCGGATCGGGCTCGTCTGGCAGGGCAATCCGCGGCAGAACGACGAACCCTATCGCTCGATCCCGCTGGCGGCGCTGGCGCCTTTGCTCGAAATCCCGGACGCGAGCTTCTACGGGCTGCAGCGCGATCACGGCCGCGATCAGATGAAGACGCTTCCGTCCGGGCGCCTCGTCGATCTCGGGCCGAGGCTCGACGATCTTGCGACTACCGCCGCCATCCTCATGCATCTCGATCTCGTCATCACCACCTGCACCGCGATGGCGCATCTCGCCGGCGCGCTCGGCCGCCCGGTCTGGGTCCTGCTCAAGCGCGGTGCCGACTGGCGCTGGATGTTGGACCGCTCCGACAGCCCGTGGTATCCGACCGCCCGCCTTTTCAGGCAGCCCCGATTGGGCGATTGGGAGAGCGTGGCGAAGCAGGTGACCGACAGCGTACGAGCGTCGATCCGATGACCGGGTGGAATCCCGGCGGCGGACAGAACGCCCTCTTCGCGGCCTGGCAGGCGGCGGCGCAGAAGATCGAGTCCGGGCGCGCCGCGGAAGCGGAGCGCGACCTGCAGCAGGCGATCTCGCGACACGGCCAGAATGCCGAGCTGCTTCATCTGCTGGGCGTGGCGCGATTGCGCCTGGGTCGACCGGCCGAGGCGGTGACGACGCTGAAGACCGCCGCGACGCTGCAGCGCGGCCATCACGGGATCCTGCTCAACCTCGGCAACGCGCTGATCGAGGCCGGCCAGCCCGCCGATGCGCTGACACCGCTGGCGGAAGCGGCGAGGCTGGCGCCGCAGCTCTGGCAGCCTTCCTACCTTCTGGGCTTTGCCGCCGAGCGCGTCGGCGATCACGCCCGTGCCGCGCAGGCCTTCGCGCGTGTCGTGACGCGCGATCCGTCGGTCTGGGACGCGCAGCTGCGCCTGGTGACCGCGCTCAGGCTCACGGGCAAGCTCGCCGAAGCAGCCGCGGCCGCCGAGGCGGCGCTGCGCGTGAAGACCGACGACCTGGCGATGCGCCACGATCACGCGATGCTGCTCGCGCTGTCCGGAAACTTCCCGTCGGCCCTGATCGAGGTCGAGGAAGCGCTGCGGCGATCGCCCGAGTTTCCCGAAGCCTTGAGCACGCGCGGCAATGTGCTCGGCGATCTCGGCCGCCGCGACGAGGCGATGGTCTCGTACAAGAAGGCGACGGCGGTCGCGCCCGGCCTCGGCGACGTGCATTACAACCTCGCCAATCTCGACCGCATCGCCGAAAGCTACGATGTCGCGTGCCGGCGTTACCGGCGCGCGCTCGCCTGCGTGCCCGGGCATGCCGATGCGCGCCTCAACCTGGCCGCCGCGCTGATGGGCTGGGGGCGCATCGATGAGTCGATCGCCGCCTATGAGGCCTGCATGGCGCTCCGGCCCGGCTGGCACGACGCGATCTTCAACCACGGCATGGCGCTGCTGCTGAAGGGCGACATGGCGCGCGGCCTCGAGGGCTATGAGAGCCGCTGGCTGGTCAGCAAGTTCCCCGGCGCGCGCCGGAGCCTGCCGCAGCCGATGTGGGACGGCGCGCCCTTCGCGGGAAAACGTCTCCTGCTGCATGTCGAGCAGGGAGCGGGCGATACGCTCCAGTTCGCGCGATATGTCCCGCTGATCGCCGAGCGCGGCGGCGAGGTGCTCCTCGAATGCCCGGGCAGCCTTATGCGGCTGCTCTCGACGCTGGAAGGCGGCGCCAGGCTCATCCGCGCCGGCGAGCCGCTTCCGCCCTTCGACATGCAGCTGCCGCTCGGCAGCGCGATGCGCGTCTTCGGCACCGAGGTCGCGACCATTCCGGCGAAGATCCCGTATCTCTCGGCCGATCCCGCCGATCGCGCGCGCTGGAAGCGGAGGCTCGGCGAAGGCGGCACGAAGATCGGCGTCACCTGGCAGGGGAACCCCGACCAGGGCTCCGAGCCGTATCGGTCGATCCCGCTCAGGCTGCTGCAGCCGGTTCTGGAAACACGAGGCTGCCGCTTCTTCGCGCTGCAGAAGGAGTTCGGCCGCGAGCAGATGGCCGAGCTGCCGCCGGGCCTGATCGAGGATGTGGGACCCGCGCTCACCGATTTCGCGGAGACCGCGGCGGCGATCGCCGAGCTCGACCTCGTCATCACCACCTGCACCTCGGTTGCCCATCTCGCCGGCGCGCTCGGCAAGCCGACCTGGGTGCTGCTGCGCGCCTCGCCGGACTGGCGCTGGCTGATGGGCCGGACCGACAGCCCGTGGTACCCGTCGGTGGAGCTGTTCCGGCAGGCTTTCCCGGGGGATTGGGGAGGTGTCGTTTCGTCTGTTTTAGAGCGTGCGAGGGGCTTGGCCGGGGTCAGGTAATTTACGCTGAATCTGTGATGTATGACCGCGACGTCGGTTGTTTTGGCGTTGGTGCGCCTGGGTAATGACGGGGCTCCGGGCGGGTGTAAATCTTCCTTTTTTATCATATGGTTAATAGGTTCGTGGGATTGATTTCGGGGTGTGTGGTTCGGTCTCCGGGATTCTCACGCTGCATCTGTGATGCATGAATAAAGTTCGAGGCTTGGGTTGGGCGGGTTTGGCCGATATCGGGGGAAAAGTCCCCGGGATCCCGAGACATCCACGCTGTATCGGTGAGGCTGGGCGGTCTTCCGAGGCCTGTGCACGCTGCATCGGTGAGGAAGCACGCGGTCGGTCACGCTGCCTGTGTGATGGGATTGCGCTGCATCTCTGATACGACCGTGGTTATGCACGCTGCCTGTGTGATCATGGTCCTATAAGAAGACCTGTATCTCCTCTATCGGGGCGGGGGAGGGGATCAGTGATTCAGCGTGGGTCTTTGGGGATAGTTTGGGTCGCCACGCGGGATCGTGAGACGCTCGCGAGACGTCGCGACGACGGCCGAAGCCTATAGCCCCCGCTCGGCGAGCCACGACGCGATCGCCTCGGCCAGCGGTCCGATGTTGTCGGCAAAGATGTGCCCCTCGATGCTCGGCGGGCGGGGGTTGGGCAGCAGCACGTAGCGAATATCGGGGACGAGCGAACCCTCGGCGCGCGCCGCGCTCAGTAGCATGTAGGGCTCGAACGGCAGCACGACGCCGTCGGCCGCATCGCGTACCAGCAGGATCGGGCGCGGGATACGCGTGATCCAGAAGGTCGTGTCGGCGGCGCTCGCGACTTCGTCGCGGTAGGTCAGAAAGTGCTGTCCGGTCACCGGCGCCTGCCGGCCGCCGATCCAGCGCATCGGCATTGGAAGGGTCGCCTCCGGCCGGCCCGCACGCACGGCGTCGCGCGCTGCCTGCGCCAGCGCCCGGTAGGCGTCTTCGTCCTGGATCAGAATGTGGCGCGCTTTCCACGGCAGTTTCGCGATGGCGCCGGTCAGGATGACGCCCTTGATCGCCGGGTCCCAGTCGGTGGCCGCATAAAAGGCCACCTGTGCGGTCCCGAGGCTGTGGCCTTGCAGGACAATGGCGCGGTAGCCGAGCGCCTTGGCGGTCGCGATGGCGGCCTCGATGTCGCGTCTGATCTCGAAGAAATTGTCCGTGTTGACGTGCTCGTCGTGCTGTCTCGTGCTGATCGACAACGCTGCAAAGCCGCGTGCCGAGAGGGTGCGAGCGGTCGCCCGCAACTGCACGGAGGCGAGATTGCCGCCGCTGCCATGTACCTGCACGAGCAGCGTCGTGCTCGCTGCCGGCTTTGCCGGCGGCTGCCACAACGCGGCGGCGATCCTGAATCCGTCGATTGCGCTGATCGACAGAAACCGTAGCCCGACGTCTGGCAGCGGCTTCAATTCGTCCGGCAGCCCTTTCGGCCGCGGCGTCTCCTCGTAGGTAATGCTGGCCGCGACATGTGCCTGGCTCATCGCAGGAGCCGGGAAGACCGCCGCGACGAGAGCTGCGACGATAAGGATAATTCGCGGTGTCGCCATGGCGATTTTCCCCGTTTCAATCAACCGCTAAGCGATCATTTTTGAGCCGAGACGCGTGATCGCCGCGCTTTTTTGTTTGGTAATCCCTAACGATTTCGGACCAGGATTTTGTCGATTTCGTTGAGTGGAGTTGATCGTAAAAGCCTTTGCAGCAGCGGGTAAAGGTCCTCGTCGCGGTGGTTGAAGCGGAAGCAGATTTCGCCGA
>VGEH01000037.1 GCA_016869375.1 Alphaproteobacteria bacterium
ATCGGCGCGAAGCTCATGGTGACGCAAGGCCGCGAGCGGATCAACTGCCGGGTCGACTATCGCTGATCCGAGCGGTGACGCGCGTCGCGGTCATCGGCAATGCGGGCGGCGGAAAGTCCACGCTCTGTCGGGCGCTGAGCGGAGCGCGCGGTCTTCCCTACATTGCCGTCGATCACCTGCAATGGCGACCCGGCTGGCGCCAGGTGCCCGACGACGAGTTCACCGCCACGCATGAGACGCTGCTGGCGAAATCGCGCTGGATCATCGACGGCTTCGGGCCGTGGCCGACGATCGAAGCGCGCTTCGATCGCGCCGATGCCATCGTGTTCGTCGACCTGCCACTGTGGCGCCACTACTGGTGGGCGACGAAGCGGCAGATCGCCTCGATCTTCCGCGAGCGCTCCGATGGTCCCGAAGGCTGCCCGATGCTGCCGGTGACCTTCCGGCTGCCCCGCATGATGTGGCGGCTCCATCACGATCTTCGCCCAAAGCTCCTGGCGGCCATCGAGGCACGCCGGTCGAGCGCGCGCATCTTCCATCTCCGCTCGCCCCGCGACCTCGCCGAATTCCGCGCGCGCTACTGCTGATGGAGCCCTATCGCTTTCATCCCGGCACGACCCCGCTGCTGGTGAGCTGCCCGCATGTCGGGACGCACATCCCGCCGGCGCTCGCCGCGCGCATGACCGCCGAGGCGCAAGAGCTTGCCGACACCGACTGGCATATCGAGCGGCTCTACGACTTCGCGCGCGATCTCGGCGCCTCGATGCTGGTCGCGACGCATTCGCGCTATGTCATAGATCTCAACCGGCCGCCTGACGGCTCGGTGCTCTATGCCAATGCCAACAACACCGAGCTCTGCCCGACCACGCGCTTCGACCTGAAGCCGGTCTATCGGGACGGCGAAGCGCCGGGCGAGGCCGAGATCAAGACGCGCGTCGACCGCTACTGGCGCCCCTATCACGATCGGCTGGTGGCCGAGCTACAGCGCCTCAAGGCGCGCTTCGGCTACGCGCTCCTCTTCGACGCGCATTCGATCGCATCCATGGTGCCGCGCTTCCATCCGACGAAGCTCTGGGATCTCAACCTCGGCTCCGCCGACGGTACCAGCGCGGCGAAGGCGCTGATCGAGCCGGTGGCGAAGGCGTGCCGCAGCGCCAATCCCTACACCGCGGCAATCGACGGCCGCTTCAAGGGCGGCCATATCACCCGCGCCTATGGCCGGCCGGCAGAGGGCGTGCACGCGATCCAGCTCGAGCTGTCGCAGGCCTCATACATGGAAGAGGCGCCACCCTATCGCTGGCGCGACGATCTCGCCGACGGCATCCGCCCGACGCTCAGGCGGCTGATCGAGACGATGCTGGCTTTCCGGCCCCGCTGAAGCGGTAGGCCGCGAGGCTGAGATTGCCGAGGGCGAAGCCGCGATGCAGCGCCTCGCCCTTGGCCTTGGCGCCGGCGGCGCCGAGCGCGACATAGAGCGGCAGCAGATGCTCCGAGGTCGGATGCGCCCGCCTGTACTCCGGCGCCTTCAGGCTGACCGCCACCGCGTCCTCGAGCCGGCCGGCGGCGAGGGTCTGCGCCAGCCATTCATCGAAGCCTTGGGCCCAGGGATCGGTCGTGCCGCCGCCCTTCCAGGCGAGCTCGCGAAGATTATGGACGGCGCCGCCCGATCCCAGGACCAGCACGCCTTCCTCGGTGAGCGGCTGCAGCGCGCGGCCAAGCACGAAGTGATGCGCCGGGTCGAGCTGCGCCTGGATCGAGAGCGGCACCACCGGAATGTCGGCGGCCGGGAACATGTGCCGGAGCGGCACCCACACTCCGTGGTCGAGCCCCTGGGCCGGGACCATCGCGACCGAGAATCCCACCTCAGAGACCAGGTCGGTGACGCGCCTGGCGATATCGGGCGCGCCGGGGGCCGGATAGCTCAGCTTGTAGAGATCCTCGGGAAAGCCCGAGTAGTCATGCACCGTCGACGGGCGCTCGGAGCCGCCGACGCGCGGATCCGTCGTCGACCAATGCGCCGAGGCGACGACGATCGCCTTCGGCTGCGGCATCGCCTTGCCGATCTCGCTCAAGCGCCGCGCCACCTCGTGCTCCCCGGGGAGGCGGGGGGCGGCCAGGGTCGGCGCGCCATGCGAGACGAAGATCGGGTCGATCCGGGGCGACATGAGATTTGCCATTCTAGCGCGAACCGGTCCCGCTGGAGTCCTCCCGTCGCGGTGGCGGAACGACGGGCAATCGACCCCGATAACAAGAACTTACTGGCGCGTTCGCTTTCCCTTTGGAAAAATGGGGTCGTCCGTCCGCTCGGAATGAGGATCCCCCTAGATGACCGTGATCAAGAAGCTCTCCAACAGCCGCCAGGAAGAGCTGGAGTGGCAGTGCCGCGTCGATCTCGCCGCCGCCTTCCAGCTCACCTACCAGTTCGGCTGGAACCGGGGCATCGGCAACCATTACAGCCTGATGGTGCCAAACTCCGACGATACGTTCTTCGTCAACGCCCGCGGCCTGCTCTTCTCCGAGATCACCGCGAGCAACCTGATCCGCTGCGACTTCAAGGGCAACGTCCTCGAAGGCAAGGGCGAGATCCGCGACGTCACCTACAACATCCATGTGCCGATCCATCGCGATCACCCGAGCGCGAAGGCGGTGCTGCACGTGCATCCGCCGAACATCACCGCGATCTCGCTGCTCGAGAACGGTCGCGTCGCGCTGGCGCACCATAACAACCTGATCTTCAACGACCGCATCGCCTATGACGACGAGATGACCGGCCCGGCGCTCGACCTCGACGAGGGCGACCGCATCGCGCGCGGCCTCGGCGACAAGACCATCATGGTGATGGCGAACCACGGCGTGACCGTGGTCGGCCCGACGGTCCACGACTCCTTCTCGGAGCTGTCCATCTGCGAGCACACCTGCGGTGACCAGCTCCGCGCCATGTGGACGGGCCTCAAGCTGCGCGAGCAGCCGGCGCATCTGAAGTGGGACCACAAGGGCGCCTTTGGCGACCGGATCGACGCCAAACTCAGCTTCGACGCCCAGGTGCGTCAGCTCGAGCGCGACGTCGGCACCGCCTACAAGACCTGATCGCCCCGTTAGGGCATCATCGACGCCGGTCCGGCACTCGCCGCGGCCGGCGTCGTCGTTTCAGGGGGACCTCGTGACCGTGCGCCTGTTTGCGATGACCAGCGGCCGCCTGACCGGACCGCTTGCCAACCTGATGGAAGGCGGCGAGGGTGAGGTCGATCTGCCCATCCCCTGCTATCTGATCGAGCATCCGAAGGGCCGCGTCGTCTTCGACACCGGGATGCATCCCGACTGCCAGTCGGACCCCGCCGGCCGCTACGGCCCGCGCATCGCCCAGACCTTCCGCTTCCACTACAAGCCCGGCGACGAGGTGACGGCGAAGCTGGAAGCCATCGACCGCGATCCGGCGAAGATCGACATCGTCATCAACTCGCACCTGCATTTCGACCATGTCGGCGGCAACGCGCTCCTGCCGAACGCCACGGTGATGATCCAGCGGCGCGAGTGGCAGGCGGGATTCGACCCCGACATGGCCGCCGCCCGCGGCTTCACGCGCAAGGATTTCGATCTCGGCCACAAGGTCGTCCAGCTCGACGGCGAGCATGACGTGTTCGGCGACGGCCGCGTCGTCTGCCTGCCGACTCATGGTCACACCCCCGGCCACCAGTCCCTCAAGGTCTGCCTCGAGGGCCGCGAAATCGTGCTGGCCGCCGATGCCTGCTACTTCTGCCGCACACTGACCGAGCGGCGCCTGCCGCCTCGGGCGCATGACCACGAGCAGATGCGTCAGTCCCTCGACCGCCTGGCAGCCCTCCAGGCCGGCGGCGCCACGATCTTCGTCGGCCATGACGCCGAATTCTGGAAGACCGTCCCGCAGGCGCCAACGGAAATCACCTAGCTTTGCTTGAATGAGCGGCCGTCCCGGTGTAGTCCCGGGGCCGTTCCCGAGGAGCTGTTCCATGAAGAACCTGTGGTCCGACACCGCGGCCGAGGAAGCCGTCACGCGCTACGCCCAGAAGTGCGTCAACCGCGACCTAGCGCTCCGCACCTATACGACGCGGCTGCTCGGCGGCGTGCCGCAGCTGGTGCTGCATGGCGGCGGCAACACCTCCGTGAAGACGCGGATGAAGGACACGCTCGGCGAGGAAGTCGACGTGCTCTGCGTCAAGGGCTCGGGCTGGGACATGGGCACGATCGAGCCGCCGGGTCTGCCGGCCGTGCGCCTCGAGCCGCTGCTCAAGCTCCGCAAGCTCGACAAGCTCTCCGACGAGGACATGGTCAATTTCCAGCGCCTCAATCTGCTGGATGCCGGCGCGCCGAACCCTTCCGTCGAGACGCTGTTCCACGCCTTCCTGCCGCACAAGTTCATCGACCACACGCACGCGAACGCCGTGCTGTCGCTGACCGACCAGCCGGACGGCATGAAGATCACCAAGGAGGTCTATGGCGACCGCGCCGCGATCGTCGACTATGTGATGCCGGGCTTCGCGCTGGCGAAGATGGCGGGCGACGCCGCGTCCAAGGCGCCGAAGGCCGAGGGGTTGATCCTCTACAAGCACGGCATCTTCACCTGGGGCGACAACGCCAAAGAGGCCTATGACCGCATGATCGAGCTGGTCAGTCTCGCCGAAGCCCGGCTCGCCAAGGGACGGAAGAGCACGGCCTCGGTGAAGCTTCCCTCGGGCTTGGCGAGCGTCGCCGATGTCGCCCCGATCCTGCGCGGCCTCATGGCGATCCCGGTCAATCCGGATGACGGCGCCTGGAGACGCTGGGTGTTCGAGTTCCGCACTTCCGACAATGTCCGCGCCTTTGTCGACGGCACCGATCTCGGCCGCTACGCGCAGGCCGGCACGGTGACGCCAGACCATGTGATCCGCACCAAGCCGAAGCCCCTGATCCTGCCGGCGCCCGAGGCCGACGACCTGAAGGGCTTCGCCGACGCGGCGAAGACGGCGCTCGCGGCTTACGACGCCGACTACAGGGCATATTTCGCGCGCAACAACGCCAATGCGACGCCGAAGAAGACGATGCTGGATACGGTGCCGCGCGTGATCCTGGTGCCTGGCCTCGGCCTCTTCGCGCTCGGCAAGTCGTCCAAGGATGCCAAGGTGAATGCCGACGTCGCGCAGAACGCGATCGACGCGATCCTCGATGCCGAGGCGATCGGCAAGTTCGAGAGCATCTCGGAGGCTGATCTCTTCGATGTCGAATACTGGTCGCTCGAGCAGGCGAAGCTCGGCAAGGAAGCCGAGAAGCGCTTCGCCCGCCATGTCGTCGCCGTCACCGGCGGCGCCTCCGGCATCGGCTATGCGACGGCCGAAGCCTTCGCCAGGGAGGGCGCGGAAGTCGCACTGATCGATCTCGACGGTACTGCCGCCGCGGCCGCGGCGAAGAAGCTCGGCGGCATCGGCATCGGCTGCGACGTGACCAAGCCCGAGGATGTGAGGAAGGCCTTCGACAAGATCGCGGCCACCTATGGCGGCGTCGACATCCTGGTCTCCAATGCCGGTGCGGCCTGGCAGGGGAAGATCGGCGAGGTCGACGACGCGACCCTGCGCAAGAGCTTCGAGCTCAACTTCTTCTCGCACCAGACCGCGGCGCAGAACGCCGTCCGCATCATGAAGACGCAAGGACAGGGCGGCTCGCTGCTGTTCAACGTCTCCAAGCAGGCGGTGAATCCCGGCCCGGACTTCGGCCCCTACGGCCTGCCCAAGGCCTCGACCATGTTCCTGGTCCGCCAATACGCGGTCGACTATGGCAAGGACGGCATCCGTGCCAATGCGGTGAACGCCGACCGCGTGCGCACCGGCCTCTTGACCGACGAGATGGTCAAGAGCCGCTCCAAGGCGCGCGGCCTTTCTGAGAAAGACTATATGTCCGGCAATCTCCTCGGCCGCGAGGTGAAAGCCCAGGACGTGGCCCAGGCCTTCGTCGCGCTGGCCGCTGCCGAGAAGACCACCGCCGCCGTGCTCACCGTCGACGGCGGCAACATCGCCGCGGCGCTGCGGTAGGCGGGAACCATATGCCCACTCGCCGAGTCAGCTCGGAGATCCTTGTCCGAACAGAGGCAGATGCGGACGCATTGATGGATAAGGTGCGTCTCTCAGCTCAGCGTGTACATGCTTGGATCGCCGAACAGTCAGGCGATCCACTGGACATGCTAAAGCGAATGAAGTTCGAGCCGGTCGGTTATCACCCGGTCGAAGGCTACGCCTTGAATGTCATCGAGCAGATCAACCAAACATGGACCTTTGCCGTCGCTATCGCTGCGGCAAGACAGTTGCTGGGAATGCACCCGGAAGCTGAAGGCTTCTATCTTGCTCCAGGCGCACATGCCTCTCGTCCACTCGACATCATGAGCACCGTCGAGCTTCTTGTCGGCGCCGAGACTTGCGCTGTGGTGCATCCACGCAGCAATAAAAGGCTCAAGAAAGACCTTGGTAAGCTATCCGCGCGTCCCGAGGCTCACCGATACGCCTTTTTTTATGTCACCCCAATTCCCTGGCAACGAGCGCAGAACAAAGCTTGAATGCCCTGGCGTCCAGGTTTGGTCGGTGGATGTTTCGTGGCAGTCGGCCGACGAGTCGGTGAGGTCCTTGCAGTAGTCGCCTCGTGTCCCCTCTCCCTGCGAAGCAGGGGGTCAGGGAGGGGGCTTCATGAAATCGAAGGGGCCCCCTCCCCATCCCTCCCCCGCCTGCGGCGGGAGAGGGGGCACGAGTTCGCCACCGAAGGAGAGAGCAAGGCTCACCGCGCCAGCGCGTTTTCGAGCTGCTGCTTGGTCAGCTTCGAGCGGTTGGGGATGCCGCGGCGCTTCGCCTGGGCGTAGAGCTGGTCCTTGGTCTTGCCGTCGCCGCGGGCGCGCGCCCGTGCGGCGCGGTCGCCGCGGGCCGTGGTCTTCTTCGCATCCTTGCCGCCCATGGCGCGCGAGCTCTCGCGCTGGCCGCGGGCGCCGACATGCGACTTGCCTTCCTTCTCCTGCTGCGCGGTCTCGCCGCGCGCTTCCTTTCGCTTGGTCTTCGAGAGCGCGCGGCGGTTCTCGGCCTTGCTCTTGTCCTTCGAGCTTCCGGACTCGCTGAGCGCGATCGCGATGGCCTGGCGGCGGCTCCTGACCTTGCCGCCCTTGCCGCCGGGGCCGCTCTTGAGCTCGCCATGCTTGAACTCGTGCATGACGCGGCCGGCGGTCTTGCGTTGGGAAAGCGATGATCTCGGCATAAGCTGGCTCCGTGATTCCTCCGCCCTGGGAACCGTGCGAGTCGGGAACGGTTCCATGCGGCGGTTGCCGCAAGGCGGCGAATCGGCGAGAAATCTTCCATGCTGATCGACGACGCGACGGTCGAAGCGTACCGGCACGACGGCGCCGTCGCGCTTCGCGGCGTGCTCGCGCCCGAGTGGATCCGGCTGCTGGCCGAGGGCGTCGAGGAGAACCTCGCGAGCCCCGGCCCCTACGCCAAGCGCTACACGCCCGAGGGCAAGCCCGGGCTCTTCTTCGGCGACTACTGCAACTGGCGGCGTATCGCTCCCTACGAGTGCTTCTTCCGCGAGTCGCCGGCAGCGGCGCTCGCCGCGCGGCTTATGGATGCCACCAAGGTCAACCTCTTCCACGAGCATGTGCTGGTGAAGGAGCCAGGGACGCTCGAGCCCACACCCTGGCACCACGACCAGCCCTATTACTTCGTCGACGGTGCGCAGATCGTCAGCCTGTGGATTCCGCTCGATCCGGTGCCGCGCCAGACCTGCGTCGAGTACGTCGCCGGCTCGCATCGCTGGGGCAAGTGGTACAAGCCGAAACGCTTCGTCGACGCCGCCGAGCACGCGAATGCCAGCGGCGACGAGATGGCGCCCGACGTCGATGCGAACCGCGACAAGTACCGGCTGCTCGCCTGGGATCTGGAGCCCGGAGACTGCATCGCCTTCCATGCGTTGACGCTGCATGGCGCGCCCGGCAACCCGATGAAGACGCGCCGGCGCGCCTTCGCCGCGCGCTTCACCGGCGACGACGCCCGCTACGTGCTGCGCGACGGCTTCATGTCGCCGCCGCCGCAGCCCGACGCCCCGCCTCCCGGCGGGCCGATGGACAGCCCCGCTTTCCCCGTGATCTGGCGCGCCTGATGGAACCCTGGACTCTCGTTGCCGCGGCGTTTCTCGGCCTTGTCGAGGGGCTGACCGAGTTCATCCCGGTCTCCTCGACCGGGCATCTGATCCTCCTCGTCGACCTGCTGGGATTCCAGGGCCCGCCGGGCAAGGTGTTCGAGGTGGTGATCCAGCTCGGCGCCATCCTCGCCGTCTGCGTCGTCTATTTCGCCCGGCTCTGGCGCGTGCTGATCGGCCTTCCTTCCGAGCCCGGCGCCCGGCGCTTCGCCGGCGCGGTGCTTCTTGCTTTCCTGCCGGCGGCGATCATCGGCGCCTTCGCGCACAGCTTCATCAAGTCGGTGCTGTTCTCGCCCTGGGTGGTTTCGGCGAGCCTGATCGTCGGCGGGCTGGCGATCCTCGCGATCGAGGCACGGCCGCGGACGGCAACGGTCAACCAGGTCGAGGATTTCTCTACCTGGCTGGCGCTCAGGATCGGATTCTTCCAGGTCATCGCCATGGTACCAGGCGTGTCGCGCTCTGGCGCCACGATCCTGGGCGCGCTGCTGCTCGGCGTCGACCGCAAGGCAGCGGCCGAGTTCTCCTTCTTCCTCGCCATCCCGACCATGCTGGGGGCAGCCACATACGATCTCTACAGGAACCGTCACGACCTGAGCTTCGACGGCGGTATCCTGATCGTTATCGGCTTCGTCGTCGCCTTCCTGGCCGCGCTTGTCGTGGTGCGCACGGTCGTCGACTTCATCTCCAGGCACGGCTTCACGCCTTTCGGCTGGTACCGGATAGCCATCGGCACGATCATGCTGATGGTGCTGATGTCGAGGTAGGCCGATGACCGGCAAGCGTGTCATGTGGACGAGGCGGCCGGCCAAGGGCGGCCGCGAGCTCGACGGGCCCGAGCAGTACCTCGCCAAGGCTCAGCGCTTCCGCGAGCGCGCCGCCGGGCTCCGCCACGGCCTCCAGAGCTACAAGATTCCGCCGCTGCAACGCGTCGAAATGGAACGCATGCTGAAGAATCTCGAAGCCGCGGCGAACGAGCTCGAAAGGCTCGCGAAGCGCCGGAGCTAGCGGAGTTCCGCGATCTCGCGCACCAGCTTGGCGGCGACGGCCCGGGCGAAGTCGTCGAAGCCGCGCGCGACGATCAGGAAAGAGCCCGGCCCGCCGATCACGTTCTGCTCGTAGTAGCGGGCGAGACCCGGTTCGTAATAGGTCTCGATCGGCAACCCGTTGATGGTGATGTCGGCGACCAGCGCGCGCTCGCGCGCCTCCTCCAGCGACCCGCCGATGTTGCTTTCGCCGTCGCCGGAGATGTCGAGGACCTTGCGGTCGGTCTCGTAGGTCATCTCCTCGAAGAGCTTCATGCCTTCGTCGATCGCGCAGGCGATGCAGGTATCGCCGACCAGCTGGCGGCGGTGGTTGCGGATCGTGTCGGCCGCCTTCCGCGCCGCGGGCTCGCCGTCGACGATCATCCACGGAAGGATGCGCGCCATGCGGCGCCCGTCGCTCCATTCGAAATAGGTGACGGCGATCCGCTTGTTGTCGCCGCTCCCGATCGCGTCCAGCACCTGCTTGGAGACGAGGGCCCGGGCATAGCCGTCGCGCTGCTGCTCGAATCGGCGCTGGTTCACGCTCCCCGACGAGTCGACCGCGAGCACCAGTGCCAAGTCGACGCGTTCCGCCGCACGCAACGGGCCAGGCCCGAAAAGGGCGGCCAAAGCCACGAGAACGAGAGCGGCACGGCGAATCATGAAACGACGATAACACGTCGCTCGCCCTGGCAGGGACTCGGTGTCAGAGTGGGCTGCCGCCTAGATGCCCACCCTTTCCGCCCCTGTTCGCGCCACAATTCTGATGCTGGGCGCGACCTTCATCTCCGGCCTGCAGAACTGCCTGATGCGGCTGATCGCCGACCAGGGCATCGATGCATTCCAGATCACCTTGTTCCGCAACGTTTTCGGGCTTCTTTCCGTCTTCGCGATCATGCTGTGGAGCGAACGGCGGATCCCGGGAACGCCGTGGGTCTGGCTGATCGCGCTGTCCTGCATCCTCCATGTCGCCTCGATGCTGGCCTTCATTATGGGCTTGAGCCTGCTGCCGCTGAACGAATCGGCGGCGCTCGCCTTCGCCGCTCCCCTGTTCGTGACCATCGGCGCCGCACTCTTCCTCGGAGAGAAGGTCCGGGCACGGCGCTGGAGCGCCGTCGCCGCCGGCTTCATCGGCGTCCTGATCATTCTCCGTCCCGGCGTGGTGCCGGTCAGCCTCGGCGCCGCGCTGATCCTGTTCTCGTGCATGCTCGGCGCCGCGGTCACGCTCATGTTCAAGAACTTCGCCGGCCATGAGCGCCCGACGACGTTGATCTTCTACCAGTGCCTGATCGCTTCGGTCTTCTCCGTGCCGGGCGCCGCCTGGGTCTGGGTCACGCCCGACCTTCCGACTTTCGGCGCGCTTGCCTCGATCGGGCTCATCGGCACGCTCGGCTGGCTCGCCTTCCTGCGTGCCTGCAAGCTGATCGACGCCAGCGCGATCCAGCCGATCGAGTTCGTCAAGCTGCCCTCCGTCGCCTTCTTCGCCTATTTCATGTTCGGCGAGGTGCCGGACAAATGGGTCTGGCTCGGTGCCGCCGTGATCTTCTCCTCCACCCTCTTCATCGCCCATCGCGAGGCCGTCGTTGCACGCCAGCGCGCGCTCGCCGCGGGCGGCGAGCGATGAGCCCGGCCCGCGCCCCGGTCCTCGCTGCGCTGCTCATGCTGGGCTCGGTCGCGGTCGTGGCAGTCCAGAACGCCCTGATCCGCGTCGTCGCCGACGAAGGTATCCACGCCTTCCAGATCGTGCTCTACCGCAACATCTTCGGCCTGCTCTCGGTCGCCGCGATCGTGCTGTGGACCGAGCGCGGCATACCGCGCACCCGCCTCCTCGGCATGATCGGGCTTGCCTGCATCCTGCATGTCGGATCGATGCTGGCGGGCTTCCTCGGAGTCGCCCTGCTGCCGCTCAACGAGTCGACAGCGCTGGGCTTCGCCGGGCCGCTCTTCGCGACGATGGGGGCGGCGCTCTTTCTCGGTGAGACTGTACGCGCGCGGCGCTGGACCGCCATCGGCGCCGGCTTCGTCGGCGTCCTCATCATCCTCCGGCCGGGCTACGTGCCGATCGAGCTCGGCGCAGCGATGACGCTCGCCTCCGCCCTGCTCGGCGCCGCCTCCACGCTGATGTTCAAACATTTCACCGGCAGCGAGCGCGGGGCCACGCTCATCCTCTACCAGACCGTCTTTTCGGTCCTTATGTCGGTACCGCCCGCGGTCGTCGTCTGGGAGACACCGGATACCACCCAGGTCGCGATGATGGCAGTGATCGGCGTCCTGGGCACGGTAAGCTGGATGCTTTTCCTTCGCGCCTTCGCCCTCGGCGATGCCAGCGCGGTCTTTCCCTACGAGTTCGCCCGGCTTCCCTTCGTCGCGCTCCTTGCCTATCTCGTCTTCGGCGAGGTGCCGGATCAATGGGTGTGGCTCGGTGCCACCGTCATCTTTGGTTCGAACCTCTACATCGTCCATCGCGAGGCGATCGTCGCCCGCGAGATCGGCCGCACGGCGTCGGCCCGATGAGCGCGTCCACCTCGATGATGGCGACCTTCTACGCTCTGCTCACGGTACTCATCACCGGCATGCAGAACATCACCATCCGGCTCGCTACCGATGACGGCGCGCATTCGTTCCAGGTCGTCCTGTTCCGCAACCTGTTCGGCCTTCTGTCGGTCATGCTCATCATCCTGTGGATGGAGCGCCGGTTGCCGAGGAGCCGCTACGCCGGCGTGATCGCGATCGCCTGCATCGCCCATGTCGCCTCGATGCTTTCCGGCTATTTCGGCATCGCCGTCCTGCCGCTCAACGAGTCGGCGGCGCTCGCCTTCGCCATGCCGCTGTTCGCCACGGTCGGCGCAGCGCTCTTTCTCGGCGAGACCGTGCGGGCGCGGCGTTGGAGCGCGGTGATCATCGGCTTCTTCGGCGTGCTGATCATCCTCCGGCCCGGGGTCATTCCCTTCGAGTGGGGCGCGGCCATGGTATTGGTCTCGGCCATGCTCGGCGCCGTCATCACGCTGCTGTCCAAGCACTGGATCGCCGGCGAGACCGCGACGACGCTGATCTTCTACCAGTCGCTGTTCTCGTGCCTCTTCTCGATACCCCCGGCAGCCGTGGTCTGGGAGATGCCGACCGGCTTCGCCGCCTCGATGATGATCGCCAACGGCATCCTCGGCACGCTCGGCTGGATCACTTTTCTACGTGCCTGCGCCCTCACCGACGCGAGCGCGCTGATGCCTTACGAGTTTCTGCGCCTGCCGGTCGTCGCGATTTTCGCCTACGCGCTTTTCAACGAGGTGCCGGACCAGTGGGTCTGGCTCGGTGCCGCGATCATCTTCACCTCGACCCTCTACATCGCGCATCGCGAGGCGGTCGTCGCCCGCGAAGCCGCCGCCCACCGCACGGTCGGAGATCCGCCGTGAGCCCGATGGTCCAGGCCATGGCGTGGATTCTTTCGTCGCAGCTTTCGACCGCGCTTCAGAACGTCGCCATCCGGCTCGCCGCCGACGACGGTATCCATCCCTTCCAGATCGCCTGGGTTCGCGGCGTCGTCGGCCTCGCCATGGTCGCGGCCTTCATCCTCTGGCGGGAGCGCGCGGTTCCCCGGCCGAAGGCGATCGGCCAGCTGGTTGCGGTCGGGTTCGCCCATGTCGCGGCGATGGTCAGCTTCTTCTACGGCGTGGCGCTGATCCCGCTGAACGACTCGACGGCGCTCAGCTTCGCCGCCCCCTTGTTCGGAACCATCGGCGCCGCCCTCTTCCTCGGCGAGAGGGTCCGGGCCCGGCGCTGGATCGCGGTTGCAATCGGGTTCATCGGCGTGCTGATCGTGCTTCGTCCGGGCATGGAGACGATCGGCCTCGGCACGGCTCTCGTCCTCTTCTCGACCGTCGCCTTCGCGATCGTGACGCTGCTGTTCCGGACTCTGTCGAAGACTGATCCCTCGACGACGATCGTCTTCTACCAGAGCCTGTTTTTCTCGGTCGTCACCTTCGTGCCGGCAGCGCCGGTGCTTGCCATGCCGTCTTCCTTCGCGCTCCTGATGATGGTGCTCGTCGCCTTACTCGGCACCTTCGGCATGGTTGCCTATACGCGCGCCTTCGCGCTCGCCGAAGCTTCCGCGATCCTGCCCTTCGAATTCTCCCGCCTTCCCTTCATCGCCATCGTCGCCTTCCTGGTGTTCGGCGAGCGGCCGGACCAATGGGTGTGGCTGGGCGCGGCGGTGATCTTCGGCTCGACGCTCTATGTCGCGCATCGCGAGGCCATCGCCGCCCGCCGCACCGCCGAGGCCGGACCGTGATCCGTCCCAACCCCCTTCTCCTCGCCGTTTTTCTGATGGGGCTGGCGGCGGCGCTTACGGCCGCGCAGAACACGCTGATCCGCTTCCTCGGCGACAGCGGCATCCATCCTTTCGAGATCGCCTTCTTCCGCTGCGTCTTCGGCCTCCTCACCGTGGCGCCGCTGGTGATCTGGCAGGAGCGGGCCTGGCCGCGTACCCATGCCGCGAAGCTGCTCGGTGCCTCCGGCCTGTTCCACTTCACCGCGATGATCTGCTTCTTCACCGGTGTCACCCTGATCCCGCTGAACGACTCGGCGGCACTGACCTTCGCCGGACCGCTCTTCGCCACCGTGGGCGCGGCGCTTTTCCTCGGCGAGCAGGTGCGCGCGCGGCGCTGGGCGGCCATCGTCCTCGGCTTCATCGGCGTGCTGATCGTGCTCCGGCCGGGCGCGGTGCCGATCAGCCTCGGCGCGGCGCTGGTGCTCTTCGCTAACATCTCATTCGCCGGCGTCTCCCTGCTGGTGAAGAAGATGTCGGGGACCGAGAAGACGACCACCGTGGTCTTCTACCAGACGCTCATCGTCATGGTGCTGACCTTTCCGCTGGCGCTCTGGCATTGGAAGACGCCAACGCTGTTCGAGCTCGGGCTCGTCGCGACGCTGGGCGCGCTCTGCACCGCCGGCTGGCTCTGCTTCACCCGGGCCTTCGCCCTTGCGGATGCCTCGGCGATCCTGCCGCTCGAGTTCACGCGGCTGCCCTTCGTTGCGATCCTCGCCTACATCGTTTTCGGCGAGGTGCCCGACAAGTGGGTATGGATCGGCGCCACGGTGATCTTCGGCTCGACCCTCTACATCGCGCATCGCGAGCACCGCGCCCATCGCCGGGCTCAAGGTCGGCAGCAATGACCTTCAGCCCGCTAATCGTCGCCGTGCTGCTGATGACACTCTCGGCGACGACGATCGCGATCGGCAATACGCTGATCCGCTCGGTCGGTGATATCGGCATCCATCCATTCGAGATCGCCTTCTTCCGTTGCGCCTTCGGCTTCGTCACCATCGCGCCGATCGTGCTTTGGCAGGTGCGCGCCTGGCCCACGGTAACCTCCGCGAAGCCGCTGGTCGCCTCCGGCCTTTGCCATTACGTCTCCATGCTCTGCTTCTTCACCGGCGTCACGCTGATGCCGCTGAACGAGTCGGCGGCGCTGAGCTTCGCCACGCCGCTCTTCGCCACGATCGGCGTCGCGCTCTTCCTCGGCGAGAAGGTGCGGGCGCGGCGATGGATCGCGATCCTGGTGGGCTTCGCCGGCGTGCTGATCGTGCTCCGGCCCGGCGCCGTGCCGCTCGGCCTCGGCCTCGGCCCCGTCCTGGTCATCCTCTCGACCATCACCTTCGCCGGCGTCACCGTGCTGGTGAAGAAGATGTCCGGCACCGAACGCACGGCGACGGTGGTGTTCTACCAGAGCCTGACCGTCATGGTGCTGACCCTGCCGCTCGCCGTCTGGCACTGGACGACGCCCTCATGGCCGGCCTTCTGGGCGATGGCGGCGCTGGGCGCGCTCAGCACTCTCGGCTGACTTTGCTTCACCCGCGCCTTTGCCTTGGCCGATGCATCGGCGATCCTGCCCTTCGAATTCACGCGCATGCCCTTCATCGCGATCCTCGCCTATCTCGTCCTGGGCGAGGTCCCCGACAAATGGGTTTGGATCGGCGCCGTGGTGATCTTCGGCGCAACGCTCTACATCGCGCATCGCGAGCACGTCGCGCACCGGGCTCAGAACCAGCGGCGGACCGAAGAACAGTAGGCGCGATAGCTCTCGCCGAACTTGGCCTCGAGATAGCGCTCCTCGCGGCCGATCACGCCATGGCGCATGACGATCATCAGTGGCGCGAGCAGCAACACCGGCCACCAACTGCCGTAGCCGACGGCCAAGCCCAGATAGATCAGCGTCAACGCCAGATAGATCGGGTTGCGTGAGAGGCGATAGGGGCCGGAGATCACCAGCGCCGTCGTCGGCAGATTGGTCGGGACGTTGGTCCCGGC
The DNA here is from genome assembly GCA_016869375.1 of Alphaproteobacteria bacterium. Taxonomy (GTDB): domain Bacteria; phylum Pseudomonadota; class Alphaproteobacteria; order SHVZ01; family SHVZ01; genus SHVZ01. The sequence goes on from VGEH01000037.1 coordinate 15,502, forward strand.
CGCCTTGAAGCGAAGCGCGCATGTCACCAGCAGCGCCGCGCCGGCGACGAACAGCAAGGCCGCTACCGGCAACCGTAGCGCGTACTCCGGGATCGGGGCCGAAAAGACGAGGTCGAGCACGCCGCCGGCGAGCAGGCTGCCGAGATAGAGCAGCGGCGGCCTGGCGATGACCCCGGCCGTGTCAGCGCCGCTCACAGCCGGCCTCGCAACACCCGATCTAAGCGCGTGCGCTGCTCTGGATAGAGCTGCGCATACAGGACCTCAAGCGACGGTCGTAGCGTGCGGAGCGCATCCAGGCCGACTTCCATTCCGGCTTCGAGCCTGGCGAGAGCGGCGGGCGTGTCCGATGCCGGCGCGGCGCAGGCGATCTTCACAGTTGCAGTCGCACGCGCCACCGCCTCGGAAAGTCGCGTCCAAGCCTCCCGCTGCTCGGGCCTGAGAGCCAGGCGCCTCTCGACAGCCGCCAGGCGGTCGTCGGCGCGCGTTTGCGCCCTGCCGGCGCAAAAGGCGGCATGCCGGGGCTGACCCCACCGATGTCCCCACTCATGCACACCATCATGCCAGGACGCCGCGGCAGCGAGCACCGGCAGTCCTGCGGCCAGGACGGCAACCGCCATTACGATCTTGGTTCCGTGTGTCCAGACCATGGATCGCCTCCTATGACGAGGCGACCCTAGAAATTGACAACCTGGTTGTCAACTACGTTCCGCGCTCGAACCGCGACTTCACGTCGTCGCTAAGCTTGCGGAGAATCTCCGTTGCCTTGCGTATGCTCGCTTCGGAAACGTCGAGGCCCATGGTCGAGGCGATCGCCAGCAGCTTGGCGTTCATCTCGCGATACTGCGCATCGCCCTTGCGCGTAAGCTGCACGAGCTTCGAGCGGCGGTGCTTCGGGTTGTCGACAAACTCGACCAGCCCCTCGGCGGCAAGCTCGTCGGCCAGTCTCTGCATCCGCTGGCGGCTGGTCGGCCGCATCTCGGCGATCTGCGGCACCGTCAGCGGCCCGAGCAGCGCCAAGCTTCGCATGAAGCCGAAGGACCCGCCGCCCCAGCTGGTAATCAGGCCCGTCTTCTGGCCGACCACCCGTATCCTGAAGAAGCACTGAGCGACCTCGAGCAGCAGCTCGGCGATGGCATCGGCCCTGTCGTCAACGGTCGAAGAGCGCGACGGCATCGCCTTCTCAGGCGCCAGCCTCGTCGAGGGCCTTCACCTGCTCGGTGGTTAGGCGCTTGTCGTAGCCGAGGCTCGCCTCGAAGAGCTGGCGCGTATAGGCCTCTCGATAGCGGCGCGCGACCAGATCGTCGACGGTCAGCTCCTCGTAGATCTGGCCATGGTTCATCACCGCTAGCCGGTCGCACATGTGCGAGACGACCGAGAGGTCGTGGCTGACGAGGAGGAAGGTGAGACCCGTCGAGTCGCGGATGTCGGTCAGCAGGTTCAGGATCTCCGCCTGCACCGAGACATCGAGCGCCGAGGTCGGCTCGTCAAGCAGCATCAGCTTCGGCTCGAGGATCAGCGCGCGTGCGATGGCAACGCGCTGGCGCTGGCCGCCAGAGAGCTGGTGCGGATAGCGGAAGCGGAAGGCGGGACCGAGGCCCACCTGCTTCAGCACGCGGTCGATACGCTCGTCGGCACGGTCGAGCCCGTGAATCTTGATCGGCTCCATCAACGTGCCGTTCACGGTGAAGCGCGGATGCAGCGAGCCATAGGGATCCTGGAAGACGATCTGGGCGAGCTTGTAGAAGGCGCGTTCGCGCTTCGGCGTCAACTGCTTGCCGTCGATGCGGATGACGCCTTCCCAATCCTGGTTGAGACCGGCAAGGCAGCGGAGGATCGTGGTCTTGCCGCAGCCGGACTCGCCGACCAAGCCGAATGCCTCGCCGGTCTTCACCGTGAAGCTGACATTGTCGACCGCGGTCATCGCGGCCTTGCCCTTGCCGAAGCGGACGACGAGATTTTCTACCTCGATCATGGTCAGTAGGCCCAGGCCGGATCGCGGACGAGAGTGGAGAGCTTCTTCCGCCGCTCGCCGATGCGCGGCAGCGAGGCCAGCAGGCCCTGTGTATAGGGATGCTTGGCGTCCCGCAGCTCAGAGGCCTTGCATTCCTCGACGATGCGCCCGGCATACATGATCAGAACGCGGTCGCAGAACGTCGCGACCAGGTTGAGGTCGTGGCTGATGAACATGAGGCCGAGGCCGCGGCGCGACACCAGATCGTCGAGGATCGCCAGCACCTGCATGCGCACTGTGACGTCGAGCGCCGAGGTCGGCTCGTCGGCGATCAGCAGCTTCGGCTCCGGCACCAGCATCATCGCGATCATCACACGCTGGCCCATGCCGCCCGAGCACTCATGAGGATAGAGGTCATAGACGCGCTCGGGATTGCGGATCTGCACCGCCTGCAGCACCTCGAGAACGCGCTCGCGCGCTTCCTTCCGGCCGAGGCCCGGCGGCAGCGCCTCGGCGATCTGGTCGCCGACGCGCATCACCGGATCCAGCGAGAACTTCGGATCCTGCAGGATCATGCCGATGCGCTTGCCGCGCACCTTGAGCATGTCCTGCTCGGTCGCATTGGCGAGGTCGAGCTCCTCGAACTGCATGCGCTTGGCGGTGACGATGCCGTTGCCCGGCGTCAGCTTGAGGATGGCGCGTCCAGTGGCCGATTTCCCGGAGCCGGACTCGCCGACGATGCCGACCTTCTCCTTGCCGACGGTGAAGGAAATGTCGCGCACGGCCCGCACCATACGATGCGGCGTGCGGAAGGTGACATTAAGGTCTTCGACCTCGAGAAGCGGCTTGATCATTCGTCGCGCGGGTCCAGGACATCCCGAAGGCCGTCGCCGAAGAGGTTGAAGCCGAGGCTGACCACGAGGATCGCGATGCCCGGCGCGGCGGCGAGGAACCAGCTGCCGAGCAGGTACTGACGGCCCGTCGAGAGCATGGCACCCCATTCCGGCATCGGCGGCTGCGCGCCGAGGCCGAGGAAGCCCAGCGCCGCGGCGGTCAGAATGATGCCGGCCATGTTGAGGGTGATACGGATGATCACCGAGGACAGGCACATCGGCATGACGTGCTTGACCACGATGCGCCAGGCCGGTGCTCCCTGGGCGCGGATCGCGGCGATGTAGTCCGACGACCGCACGGTCAGGGTCTCGGCGCGCGCCAGGCGCGCGATCGGCGGCCAGACGGTGAGCGCGATCGCGATGACGGCGTTGCGGATGCCTGGGCCGAGGGCGGCGACGAAGGCCAGCGCCAGGATCAGGCCGGGGAACGACAGGAAGATGTCGGTGATCCGCATCAGGACCGTGTCGGTCCAGCCGCCGAAATAGCCCGAGACCGTGCCTACCAGGAGCCCGATCGGCGCGGCGATGGACGCCACCAAAAGGGTGATCTGCAGCGTGATGCGCGAACCGTAGACGACGCGCGAGAAGATGTCCCGGCCGAGCTCGTCGGTGCCAAACCAATGAGCGCCCGAGGGCGGCAGGAGGCGACGCCCGAGATTCTGCTCGTTCATCGGGAAGGGTGCGATCAACGGCGCGAAGATCGCGACCAGCAGCAGCACCACGAGGATGCCGAGCCCGATCATGGCGAGCGGGTTCTCGGCGAAGCGCCGGCACCCGAAATAGAGCCGCTGCAAGCTCGCCTGGGTGGGTGAATTGCTGACTTCGGCCGTCAGATAGGCGCGAAGCCCGCCCTTGCCGGGTTCGATGGCGGTGGTCATTTCGTGCGCGGATCCAGGATCCTGTAGAGCAGGTCGCAGATGAGGTTGATGGAGACGAAGATGATGCCGACGATCAGCACGCAGGCCAGCACCGCGTTCATGTCGCCGGCGAGCAGGCCGGAGACCAGGTAGCGGCCGAAGCCGGGCCAGGCGAAGACTGTCTCGGTCACCACCGCGCCCTCGAGCAGGATGGCGTAGGCGAGCGCGACGATGGTCAGCAGCTGGACCGCGATGTTGCGGAAGGCATGCTTGCGGATGACCTTCCACTTCGACAGGCCCTTCACCCGCGCCGCCAGGATGTATTCCTGGGAGAGCTGCGCCAGCATGAAGCTGCGGGTGAGCCGGCTGATGAAGGCGATCGCATTGAAGCTGAGGATGCTGGCCGGCAGAACGATGTGCGAGACGGCGTTCTGGAAGACTTCCCACTCGCCGGCGATCAGCGCGTCGACCAGGAGAAGGCCGGTCACGCGGTCGACGATGTCGATATAGAAGACGTCGAGACGGCCCGGCCCGCCGACCCAGCCGAGGATCGCGTAGAACAGCACCAGCCCCATCAGCCCGCTCCAGAAGGTCGGGACCGAGTAACCCAGCAGTCCGATGATGCGGGCGAAATGATCGATCGGGCTGCCGCGATAGACGGCGGCGAGCACGCCGATCGGAATGCCGACGAAGACGCCGATCGTGATCGCGATCGTCGCGAGCTCGATCGTCGCCGGGAACACGCGCATGAGGTCGGCGGAGACCTTGTTGCCCGTGAACAGCGCATTGCCGAACTCGCCCCGCAGCATGTCGCCCATGAAGTAGAGGAACTGGACGTAGAGCGGCTTATCGAGCCCGAGCTGCTTGTAGACCATGTCGTAGGTCGAGGCGTCGGCCTGCTCGCCGACGATGGCGATGACGGGGTCGATCGGCAGCATGCGCCCGATAAAGAAGGTGAGCGCGAGCAGGCCGAGCAGGGTCACCGCCACCGAGGAGACGATGCGCCACGCATCCCAGGCCCAGGGCGGAATCTTGCTTGCCTCAGGCCTTCGGGAGATCGTCTCCCGGGGCTGATTGACGTCGGTCACGGACATGAACCGCTCTCCGCCCTACTTGCTCGCCGACCTGTAGCGGACCTCGAAAGCGCCGATCTGGAATCCCTTAACCTCCTTGCGGATGGCGATCGGGCGGACGGTCTGGAACATGTAGGCCATCGGGCCGTTCTCCAGCATGTACTTCTGGAGTTCGTGATATGCGGCGATACGCTTGGCGTCGTTGCGCTCCATCATCGCCTTCGCCGCCATGTCGTTGACCTTCGGATCGACCCAGGCCGAGCGCCACGTCGGATACTGGGCGAGCTTAGCCTCGGGCCGGTTGTCGGGATTCTGCGCGTGGCGCGAGACCATGCTGTGGGCATCCGGATATCCCGCGCCCCAGCCGATCTGGCCGATCTCGAACTCGCGAGCGCGCATCTTGGTGAACAGGTTAGCGTCCGCCATCTGCTCGAGCTCGAGCTTGATGCCGACCTTCGCCGCGTTCGCCTGGACGTGCTGCGCCACCGCTGGATTGAAGGCGTTGGCGGAGAGGATGTACTTCTTGGTGAAGCCGTTCGGATATCCAGCCTCCGTCAGCAGCTTCTTTGCCATGTCGAGGTCGAGCTTGAACGGAAGCCCCGCCTTTTCGTCGAGCGCGCCGAACGCGCCGATCGGGACCAGGCTGTTACGCGCCTTGCCCTGATAGGCCATCACCGTCCTCTCGAGACCTTCGTAGTCGACCAAATAACGGAAGGCGAGGCGCACCTTGGGATTCGAGAGGATTGGGTCCTGGGCGTTGAAGGCGAAGTAGCTGTAGCCGTGCATTACGGTCTGCTCGATGTGGATGTCCTTGTTTGTCGCCAAGGCCTTGAGATCATCCGAGCTGAGGAGCCGTCCGACGTCGATGTCACCCTTCTCAAGCTGGAGGCGCTGAGCGCCCGATTCCGGAACATGACGGATGAGGACACGGCGAAGCCCCGGTTTCTCGCCGAAATAAATGTCGTTCGCCTCCAGGATCAGTACATCGTTGGCATTCCATGTACGCACCTTGTAGGGGCCAACACAATCGGACTGGGTCTTAAACCAGCCATTGCCGTAGTCGCTCCTGCCGTCGGTCGTCTTGGCGTTCTTCTCGCCGGTCTCCTTGTTGAGCACGGAGGAGACGTTGGAGGTGAAGGCGGCTGAAACGATCAATCCTGTTGGATAGGGTTGAGGCAATTTGACTTCGATGGTGTGGTCGTCGACGGCGCGGATCTGCTCGTCGGCTTTGGCCGACGTGAAGCCCCACTCCGTGAGATTGGCGGCGTTGCCGAAATTGAGATGGATCGCACGCTTCAACGACCATACCGCGTCATGCGCCGTCGCAGCCTTGCCGGAAGGAAACTTGATGTCCTTGCGCAGCTTGAAGGTGAGCGTGAGGCCATCTTCCGAGCTCGACCAGCTCTCCGCGATCTCCGGTTCGAGCTTCGATGGGTCTGCAATGTTGAACCGGACCAGTCGGCTGCAAACATTGCGCATGATGTCGTTGCCGTTGACCTCGGCGATCTGCGCCGGATCGAGGGTGATCAGCGCATCGAGGTTCCAGGCCATGACGAGGGCGTCCTTGGGCGTCGCCGCCTGGGCGGAAGCGGCGGCGAGGGTAGCGGCAAGGATCAAGCTCGGAGCGAGCAGGCGACGCATCGAAGCCTCCAGGGTGCTTGTGGTTGGATCGTCCCGGGGAAATTCTCCGGGACCGGTCGTTGCCGGTCGGGCTACTGGATAGCGTGACCGAACGGGAACGTCCACTCAAGGCTTGTTTGAAGGGCCGGTACCGACCTAGCGATTGCCGCCCTGCTCCTCGCGGCGCGCGCCGTCGCCCTCGAAGTCGCCGAGGACGCGGACAATGCGCCTGAGGATTCCGGGCGCCAGCGTCGAGAGCGGGTTGACGCTGACCTCGGGCCGATCGAGCGGGCCGGTGATGCGGAAATCGGCGGCAACGACGCCTTCGTTCTGCCCGCCGGTGACGATGGTGCCGATCAGCGGGATCGCGCCGATGACCCGGTTCAGCGTATAGGCAGGAACAGCCGTCCCCTCGATCTCGGCGGCGTCGGTCTTGCGCTCGACCCAGCCATGGGCGGTGACGCCGAGCGAGCCGCCGGCGGCGAGCGACTCCTTGATGGTGATGCGCTCCTCAGTCTGGATCAGCTTCGCGCTCAGACGCGAGAAGCCGATGCCGGCGCCGGACAAGGTCTCGACGATGCCGGAGAAGGATGCGAGCGAGGCGAGCCGCGCCAGCGCCGGCGCTTGCACGACGGAAAAGTCGGTGATCATCAGGTCGCCGGTGAACGGCAAGCCCTTGGCGTCTATGTCAACAGTGCCGTCGAGGACCAACCGGCCGCCGACCATGTGATCGTAGTAGCCCATCGCGCGCATCATCGCGCCGGCGTCGAGCGAGGTGAGATGGAAGCGGTGCAGCCGGTCCGCCGCCGACAGGTCGAGGGCAAAGCGGCCATCGACGCCGACGCGGCCCTCGGCCCCGATGCGGCGCCACACCAGCCCGTCCGACTCGAGCGAGGCCCGGACGGAGGCAAAGGCGCGATCGTCGCTGACACGGAGCTCGGCCACCTGGATCTCGACGGCCAGCGCCGGCCCCTTCTTCTTCGGCCCGCGCTCATCGTCATCGGCGAAGAGCGGCCTCAAGTCGAGGCGCTCGCCGGAGACGCCGACGTTGAACCCGCCCTCGCGCCGGCGGACGCCAACCCGGACATCGCTGTTGCCGACCTTGAGCTTGGCCAGCTCCAGCGTCTGGATGTCCGTCTCCTTGTTGAAGGTGATGCGCCCGCCGAGGTCGAGATCCTCGGCCGAGGCGCGTAGATCCTCAAGCGAGACGAGGTCGGCGCGCTCCAGCTTGAGGACGAAGCGCGCATTCCCGGCTTTGCCGGCCGGCTTTCGCCACATGATCTCGTCGAAGCGAAGCTTGGCGCCGGCGAGGTCGAGGTCGACGTCGATGTCGCTGGTCCCGTTCGGCCGCTGCACCGCGATCACATGCGCGTCGATCGGTCCCGAGGCCTTGTCGAGGAACGGCAGGTCGAGCGCCTTGCGGGCAGCATCGTCGGCGCGCCCTCTGACGTCGAAGCGACGGCGAACCGCGGGCGCGTCGTCGAACTCCTCGCGCCATTCGAAGACGACCGGCGTTCCCTGCAGCCGCCCGTCGCCCTTCACCGTCATGCCGCGCCCGTCGAGCGAAAGGGTGCCCTTGGCGTCGCTCACGTCCCAGCCGCGGATCACCTTCGGCACGGCGACGCCGCGCAGATTGGCCGCGGCCGACAGCGCCACCTGCTCGAGCTTCAGGTTCGAGATCAATGGGAAGGCGAAGCGGAGCCGGATCGCAGCGTCGCCAGCGACGCCGTCGAGGCCGATGCCGATCTTGCTCGTGTAGCCGAGCGGTTTCGAGTCGATGAGATGGAGTGCGTCCTTGACCGGGCCGCTCACCACCACCTCGATCTCGGCGCGCTCGCGCTCTTTGTCGAGGCCGCTCAAGGCGACGGTCGACTGCGTGATCTTGAGATTGTCGAGCACGCCGCCGGCAATCGCTAGATCGAAGCGCGCATCGGTGAAGGTCGCGGTCCCGCGCACCTGGCGCACCGGCGGCATCGGCGCCAGGTAGCGGACGGTCAGGTTCTCGTACGTGATGCCGCCGGCGACCGACTTCACCATCAGGTTCTTGAGGTCCTGGACCTCGCCGGTCAGCTTGAGTCTCGCTTCGCGAGCGACGCCGCGGCTGATGTTCTCGGTGACCCACCACCGCGCGTTGCCGGCGAGCGATGCCGGCCAGAAATGCGAGAGCTGGTCCACTTCCATGTTCTCGAGCACGGCGTCGGCCTCGAGCAGCCCGCGCCCCCTGAGGCCCGCCAGGCGCGCTGCGCCTCGCGCCACCGGGCCGCCGAGATCGACGACGGCGCGTTCGATCTCGACCATGTCGGCGGCACGATCGAGGCGGACGCGGAGCTGCGCGCCGGCGATCGCGAGATCCTCGCGATAGAACTCGGGCAGCTCGATGGCGCCTGGCCCGGAGGCGGCCTCGACCCGCGCCGAGAGCAGGCGACCCTCGGCGTCGAAAACCGCATTCACGGTGCCATCGATCATGAGCTTGACGCGCTTCAGGTCCGGAAAGAAGGGCGCCAGCGCAGCGGGCTCGAAGCGGCTCAGCTGGAACTGGCTCTCGATCGTCCCGGCGGATGCCAGGTAGCGGCCGGCACCGTCGATCCGGGCGCGGCGGCCGCCGATCTCGGCATCGCCCTGGATCCGGAGGCGTAGCCCCTCGGCGCTGCGCTCGAAACGGAGATCGACATCGCTCGCGCGCCAGAAGATGCCGTCGGCTAGATCGCTGACAGCGAGGTCGGCGCCGGTGATCACCACCCGGTCGGGCAGGCTCATCGCCTCGTCGCCCTGCCTAGGACCGGAGAGGTCGTTGAGAAGGCCGGCCAGCATGGCCCCCGACTGGCGATGGCCTTCTTCTCCTCCCTCGCCGAGGCCGAGGTCGATGCTGCCGTCGGCGGCCCGCGTCAGCCGGAGCCGAGGCTTCACCACCTCGATCTCTACAGGGCGAATCCTGCCGCGGGCGAGTTCGGGCAGGCCGAGACGGACGGCGATATCGGGAAGCGCGGCGATCACCCCCCCATCCGGGCCGACGGCCTGGACGTCGGTCGCACGAAGGTCGACAGCACGCTCCCAGCCGGCCCAGGTCAGGCGGGTGGCGCCGATCCGGGCGCGAACCCCGCGCTCGTCGACGCTGAGGGCCTGCTCCAGATAGGGGGTCAGGACGTCGAGCGGTATCGGACCCTGGTTCAGCCGCCAGAACAGCAGCGCGGCCGCGATCATCAGGCCTGCGACCAATCCGCCCACGATCTCGATGGCTTTGACGACAGCCCGGGACATCGGCACTCGCGGCTTGACGGTCACCCGAGGCCTCCCGCACTTTCGCGCGTGCAGAAAGCCTTTGCGATGACCAGCTTACTCCGATTCGCCACCTCCGACCTAACACCGCGGCCAGCCGACCCGACCGCCGCCCGGATCGCCCTCGACCGTTGGCGCGAGCGGGCGGCGGACCTCGACAATGCCGGCGAGCAGGAGGCGGCGCTGGCCCTGGTCGAGGATCCGGAGGCTGGTCCGTTGTTGAGAACGGTCTTCGGGTCGAGCCCGTTCCTCACCGAGTGCCTGCTGGCCGAGATGCCTTTCGCCCTGGCGCTTTCCGAGCGCGGGCCGGAGGTCGGGCTCGCCGAGGCGCTGGCCGCGATCCCGCCCCTCGGGCGCGAGGCAGACCAAGCGGCGCTGATGGTCGGGCTCCGTCGTGCCCGGCGGAAGGCGGCGCTGGCGATCGCGCTCGCGGACATTGCCGGGCAATGGCCGGTCGAGAAGGTGACGCGCGGCATAAGCGACCTTGCCGAGGCGGCCCTGCAGGCGACGGTCGATCACCTGCTCCGGCGGTTGCGCGCCAGCGGCAAGGTGCCGATCCCTGATTGCGAGCCGCCATCGGAAGGCTGCGGCTTCTTCGTCCTTGCGATGGGCAAGCTGGGATCGCGCGAGCTCAATTACTCGAGCGATATCGACCTGATGGTCTTCTACGACGAGACCATGCCGGGCTTCGCCGAGATCGACGACCTGCAACAGCGCTTCGTCCGCGTCGTGCGCGACATGGTCAAGATCCTCTCCGAGCGCACAGCCGAGGGCTATGTCTTCCGCACCGATCTGCGCCTGCGCCCCGACCCGGGCGCGACGCCCGTCGCGATGTCGGTCGGCGCCGCCGAGGTCTACTACGAAAGCTTGGGCCAGAACTGGGAACGCGCGGCGATGATCAAGGGTCGCCCGGTCGCCGGCGACCTCGCCGCCGGCAAGCGCTTCCTCAAGCACCTGAAGCCGTTCGTGTGGCGAAAGCACCTGGATTTCGCGGCGATCCGCGACATCCATTCGATCAAGCGCCAGATCCACGCTGCCAAGGGCGGTGCCGACATCGCGGTCGCCGGCCACAATCTCAAGCTCGGCCGCGGCGGTATCCGCGAGATCGAGTTCTTCGCCCAGACCCAGCAGCTGATCTGGGGAGGGCGCAATCCGACGCTCAGAGTGCGACCGACGATCGAGGCGATGGAAGCGCTCGTGGCGCTCGGCCGCGTCGAACGAGAGGTCTGCGACGACCTCGCCGACGCCTACCGCACGCTGCGCAAGGTGGAGCACCGGCTGCAGATGGTCGCCGACGAGCAGACCCAGACGCTGCCAGAGGACGAGACGCACCTCGCCCGCCTCGCTGCCTTCCTCGGATATGCCGACACAGCGGCTTTCGCCGAGGCGATCACCGGCGTGCTCAAGCGCGTCGAGCGCCGCTATGCGCGGCTCTTCGAGGAAGCGCCCAGCCTCTCCGGCCCCGGCAACCTCGTCTTCACCGGCACCGAGGACGATCCCGGCACGATCGAGACCCTGACCAAGCTGGGTTACCGCGATGCGTCGATGGTGTGCGCCACCGTGCGCGGCTGGCACCATGGGCGCTATCGCGCAACGCGCAGTGAACGGGCGCGCCAGATCCTGACGGAGTTGATGCCGGCGCTCCTGGAGGCGCTGGCCAAGACCTCCGACGCCGACGGCGCCTTCCTCCGCTTCGACGCCTTCCTGAAGGCGCTGCCCGCAGGCGTGCAGGTCTTCTCGCTGCTGCACCAGAACCCCCGGCTGCTGGCGCTGCTTTCCGAGGTCATGGGATCGGCGCCGCATCTCGCGGAGGCGCTCGGCGCCCAGCCGAACCGGCTCGAGGCGGTGCTGGTGCCAGGCACGATGGCAGCCCCGCCGGGCCTCGACGCGCTGAAATCGGAGCTCGACCGCGCGCTCGAGGACGCCGACGGCTACGAGGCCGTGCTCGATCTCACCCGGCGCTGGGCCGAGGACCGCAAATTCGCGCTCGGCTACCACGTGCTGTCGGGCGAGAGCGATGCCGATCGTCTCGCGCCGGCGATCACCGACATCGCGGAGGCCGTTGTCGACCGGCTGACGGAGCGGGCGGGACAGCTTCTGGTCGAGGTGCATGGCCGCGTCCCGGAGGCCGGCATGGCCGTCCTCGCGCTCGGCAAGCTCGGCAGCGCCGAGATGAACATCGGCTCCGACCTCGACATGATCTTCGTCTACGACGTGCCGATCGACCTCGAATCAGATGGACCGAAGCCGCTGCAGGCCGGGCTCTATTTCGGCCGCTGGAGCCAGCGGCTGATCTCGGGCCTGACCGTCAGAACCGCCGAAGGCACACTTTATGAAGTCGACATGCGGCTCCGCCCCTCGGGCAACAAGGGGCCGATCGCGTCCAACCTCGACGGCTTCGTCCGCTACCAGATGACCGAGGCCTGGACCTGGGAGCACATGGCGCTGACCCGTGCGCGGCCGATCGCCGGACCCAGACCGCTGATGGAGGCGGCAGCGGCAGCGGTACGGAAGATCCTCACCAGCCCGCGCGACCCGGAGAAGCTGCTCGCCGACGTCGCCGACATGCGCCGGCGCATGGCGAAGGAGCATCCGGAAACTTCTCCCTGGAAAGTGAAGCACCGGCCGGGCGGGATGGTGGACATCGAATTCATGGCCCAGTATCTCCAGCTTCTCCACGCTCCGAGGACTCCCGAGGTGCTCGCCGCCAACACCACCGACGCCATCGGCCGCCTGGCCGGAGCCGGCGCGCTCGATCGCACCGATGCCGATCGCCTGATCGAGGCGATGCGGCTCTGGCGCCGGCTGCAGGGCTTCCTTCGCGTCACCACCGGCGGCGACTTCGATCCGGCGACGGCGTCGGAAGGCGTCCGGCGGGCGCTGGTCAAGGCCGGCGGCGCGGCGGACCTCGACGCCCTCGCGACAAAGGTCGAAGCGACGGCGAGGTGGGTTCGCGAATTCTATCGGCGGATCATCGATGCGCCGGCCGAGCTGCTGAAGAGGAAGGAAACGACCGCATGACCCTCGATGTCGGCGAAAAGGCCCCTTCCGTAACGCTCCCCGTCTCTGGCGGCGGTGAGCTCGCACTTGCCAAGCTCAAGGGCAAGCCGGTGGTCGTCTATTTCTATCCGAAGGACAACACTTCGGGCTGCACCAAGGAGGCGCAGGACTTCCAGGCGGCGATGCCGAAGTTCAAGAAGGCCGGCACCGAGGTGATCGGCATCTCCAAGGATTCGGTCGCGAGCCACGATAAGTTCGCCGCCAAGTACGATCTCTCCTTCCCGCTCATGTCCGATACCGAGGGCAAGGCCTGCGAGGCCTTCGGAACTTGGGTGGAAAAGAGCCTGTACGGGCGCAAGTACATGGGGATCGAGCGGACGACCTTCCTCATCGATGCCAAGGGCGTCGTCCGCAAGGCTTGGCGCAAGGTGAAGGTGCCCGGTCATGTCGACGAGGTACTGGCCGCCGTGAAGGCCCTCTAGCCGTTGACCCGGCCCTCAGCCTTCCAGGAAGTCGAGCCCTCCGGCCGTCTCGAGCAGCTCTTCGAGTACTGGCGAGGGCTCCGGCCCGGCAAGTTGCCACGTAAGACCGATATCGAGCTGATGGAGATCGGCCCGTCGGTGCTTCCGCATGTTTTCCTGGTCGATGTGCTGGAAGGCGGCACGCGTTTTCGCTGGCGGTTGATCGGCACACACATCGTCCGCCATGCCGGCAGCGACGATACCGGCCTCGACCTAGAGATCAGCGTCGCGCCGGCCATGCGGCCGACCATTATCGGCCATTACCAGTGGGTCGTAACCGAACGTCGCCATCTCTGCCATCGTGGCGACTTCCTCGGGCGCGACGGCCGGGGATATCGCTACGAGCGCTTGCTGATGCCGGTCCTTTCCGCCGATGGAGGTGCGGTCGATACCGTATTCGGCGGCGCGGTGTTTGCCGCGAGAGCGCTTGGCACGTAGAAGCGCCGAGTTCTTCGAGGAGATCGAGCCGCGAGGCCGGCTCGCCGAGCTTTTCGTCTACTGGCGCGGGTCGCGGCAAGGAAGATTGCCGCGACGCAACGACATCGATGTCGCGCGAGCGGCGACTTCGTCAGCCGCAATGGCACCGTCTACCTATACCAACGCCTGCCGCATCCGGCCCTCTCGCCCGAGGGCCTGTTGGTCGACACTATCCCCGGCGGCGCGGTCTTCGACATGCCGCCGCACACATCGGCGTGATGCCGGGCACCGAGCTGTGTCCCGGATCACAGCGCAAGGATCGAACCGAAGGTAGCTGCTAGTCTCGATAATTGAGACGGCCAACCATGCGCGAGGGCGGCCGGGCCAAGGGGGATAGGTGGGAAGCCAATTGGCGGAAGTCGTCCGGCTCCACGACATCGGATTCGAGATCATAGAGCCCGCAGGACGCCTGGCTCAGCTGGTCGCCTATTGGCGCCATCTGGTACCTATGGGCCTGCCCGGCCGCCAGCACATCGATCCGGTCACGATCGGCCCGGCCTTGCTGCCCCATATCTTCCTCGCCGACGCCTTCGATGGCGGCGCGCGCTTCCGCTGGCGGCTGATCGGCACGCACATCGTGAGCCATGCCGGCACCGACGATACAGGGCAGGAGCTCGAAGCGACGCTCTCGCCGCAGATGCGCGAGACCATACTCGGGCATTACCGGGAAGTCGTCCGCGGCCTCCGACCGCTCTGCCATCGCAGCGAGTTCATCGGGCGCGATCGCCGGATCTATCGCTACGAACGTTTATTGTTGCCGCTCGCGAGCGACGGCAAGACCGTCGACATGATTCTTGGCGGTGCGGTGTTTGCCAGATCGATCCCTGAGTCCGGACGCGATCGCCAGCAGGGCTGACCTCAAGCCGCCGGGCATGCATCGAACATAGACTGTCGCTCGGGGGTGCCTATAGAGTCCGCACGCCCGAGGACAATCGCCATCCCAACCGCCGGAGGAATTAAGAGTGACCGCGCAAGGGGCTCCTTATGTCGGTAACGAAGCCCGTATCGTGCTGAGTTTCGCCATGGCCAACCATGGCGCGAATTTCGCCTACTGGCTGCGTGACAAGCTGATGAAGCGACTGAACTACTACTCTCCGAACGCGGTCTATCTCGATTGCATCGCCGCACGCCTACAGACGACTCAGCACTACGCGGCGGGCATGGCGCCGGCTTCGGGCGACCAGGTCAGAGGCATCACTTACGTCTCGCCGGACACCCGCCCGCACCTCAAGAGCCAGGGCTACATGCCGATCGGCGCGTCCAACGTCGCATGGGAGGCAGCCTTCGACGACGCGGTGAGCCAAGCCGCGGCGATGATCCTGGTCGTCACCTCCGAATATCTGCAGAGCCAGTGGTGCATGCTGGAATGGCGCAAGTGCGAAGAGGAGAACCAACGCAGGCGCGGCGTCGGCAAGGCGCCGCTCCGCGGCGTGGCTTTGGTCTTTCCTCCCTCGACCCAGGGCCAACCGGGCGGAACTCAGGGAGGGGCAACCAACGGCATGCCCGCGAACAACTCCCAGGACATCCAGCAGATCGCCGTCACCAAGGTGTATGGCCGGGGCGGCCTCCTCTGGCATCCGGAGGACTATGCCATCAGCGAGGCCGCCTTCGACCGCGTGGTGATTGCCGCCGGACTCTAGGAACGCCGAGCCGCTAGGACCTGCCGTATCAGGATCGGGCTCGCGATCAGGATTCCCGCAAAAGTGCTCGGCAGACCGGGCGCGATCGTCGGCAGCGCGGCGAGGCCGAGGACAAGGCGCTCCCACCCGGCGAGCCTCGCCAGGCCGTAGCCGCCGAAGGCCATCGACAGGAAGGTGATGCCGATGATGCAGCCACCGGTCGTCAGCAGGAAGTCCGGCCAGTTGAATTCGGGCGTCACGATCAGCATCGCCGGCCCGTAGACGAAGACGAAAGGCACAAGCACCTTGCCGAGACCCAGCCGGAAGGCGGTGTTGCCCGTCCTGAACGGATCGGCGCCGGCCATGCTGGCGCCGGCATAGGCAGCGAGCGCCACCGGCGGCGTGATGTCGGCGAGAACGCCGTAATAGAAGACGAAGAAATGCGCGACGATCGGCTGCACGCCGAGCATGCCGAGCGCCGGCGCCGCCACCGTGACCATGATGATGTAGTTCGCCGTCGTCGGCACGCCGCAGCCGAGCAGGATGCAGACGAACGCGGTCATGACCAGCGTGAAGAACAGCGTGGCGCCGTTGATCGTGAGCCAGCCAGCGGGCAGCAGCGACAGCGCCATCTCGCCGAGTTCGCTCGCGAAGGAGGTCACGATGAAGGAGATCTTGAAGCCGACGCCGGTCAGCGTGACGATGCCGACGATGATGCCAACGGTGGCCGCGGCGGCGCCGACCGAGATCGCATACTTCGCACCGACGACGAAGGCGTCGATCATGTCGATGACCCGCGCGCGGCCCTCTTCCGACTGAAGCCGGGCACGGATGGCGAGCGCGATCAGGACCAGCAGCATCGGCAGCGAGAAGACGAGGCTGGTGGTCACGCCAAAAGAGACCGATGCTACCAGCGCCGCGAAATAGCCGACCGTGACGACCGGTTGGCGGCCGAGTCCGACCACGAGGCAGCAGGTGATGCCCCAGAAGGCGGCCAGGTAGGGCGTGAAGCCCGAGAACAGGATCAGCAGCAGCGCGGCCAGCGGCATCACCGTCTGCCAGCCTTCGCGCAGAACCTCGCCTGCAATCGGCAGCTCGTCGTCGCGCAAGCCCCGTATGCCGGTGCGCTTCGCCTCGAAATGCACCTGGCAGAAGACACCGAAGAAATGCATGGCGGCCGGCACGACCGCCGCCAGGATCACGCTCGTGTAGGAGATGTTGAGGAACTCGACCATGAGGAACGCAGCCGCGCCCATGATCGGCGGCGTGATTTGTCCGCCCGTCGAGGCCGTCGATTCAACTGCCGCCGCGAAGTGGCGCGGATAGCCTAGGCGGATCATCGCTGGGATGGTGAGCGAGCCGACGGTCACGGTGTTGGCGATCGACGAGCCCGAGATCATGCCGAACATGGCCGAGCCGAAGATCGAGACCTTGGCCGGACCGCCGGCATAGCGTCCGGCGACGATCGAGGCCAAGTCGATGAACAGCTTGCCAAGGCCGATGCGCGTCGCCAGCACGCCGAACAGCACGTAGTGGAAGACGTAGGTGGCGACGACGCCGAGGGCGATGCCGTAGATGCCCTGGCTGGTCAGATACAGATGGTTGACGATGTTCGACCACGTCGCGCCGGGATGCGTGAGGATGCCGGGCATCCACGGGCCGAAATACGCGTAGAGCATCATCAGGATGGCGATGAAGGGCAGCGGCCAGCCGACACCCCGCCGCGTCGCCTCCAGCAGCGTCAGAATCAGGATCGTCCCCATCGCCACGTCGATGAACAGCGGATTGCCGACGCGGAAGGCGAGGTCGGCGAAAATCCACGGCACGTAGAGGCTGCCGATCGCAGCGGCGACGGCGAGCGCCCAGTCGGCGATCGAGATGCCGAAAGGCCGCCACCAGGTCGCCACCGGCTCGCGGCTCTCATGCGACTTCAGGAACGGGAAGACGAGGAAGATCATGCCGATGACGAAGGCCATGTGGATGCCGCGATGCGTCGTCTCGCGCAGCAGCCCGTATCCGGCCGTGTAGTAGTGGAAGACCGAGAGCGTCAGCAGCAGACCTGCGACGATCCAGCCGGCGGCCGGCGTCAGCGGCCGGAAGCGCATCTCGGGATCGAACTTCTCTTCGAGCGAGCGGGCTTCGATAATCGCGGCGGCGGTGGCGTTGGTCATGACGACGCTCTATCGACAGGGGCAGGAAAGGACGGCCCCTCGCCCGCGGCTGCGGGGAGGGGCCAGAACGACGACGACCTTGAAGGCGCGGCTTACTTCAGCAGTCCGGCTTCCTTGTAGAACTTCTCCGCGCCGGGATGCCACGGGACGCTCGGGCCGGCGACAGCGGTCGCCTTGACGATCGACTTGCCCTTGGCGTGGCCGGCGTCGAGCGCGGCGCGGGTCTTGTCGCTCCACAGGCCCTTGGTGATCTCGTAGACCAGCGCCTCCGGCACCTTGGCCGAGGTCACCCACTGCGCACCGACCGCCAGCGTCTTCGCCGCGGCCGCGCCCTTGTAGGTGTTGGCCGGAATCTCGTCGGCGGCGAAGAAGGCGTACTTCTTGCGGATCGCTTCGGCCTGCGGGCCATCGATCGGCACGATGTCGATCCCCGGGCCGGCGGCGGCGAGTTCGGTGATCGCGCTGGTCGGATAGCCGCCGACGAAGATGAAGGCGTCCATGCCGCCGTCGCGCATCTTCTCGGCCGCCTGGTTCGGCTTGAGATAGTCGGCCTTCACGTCCTTCTCGCTGAGGCCGTAGCCCTCGAGGATGATCTTGGCGTCGACCAGCGTGCCCGATCCCGGCTCGTCGAGCGAGACGCGCTTGCCCTTGAGGTCGGCCGGGGTCTTGATGTTGGCGCTCTTCGCTGCGACCAGATGGATGCTCTCCGGATAGAGGTTGGCGATCAGGCGGAGATCGGCCGCCTTCTCCTTACCCTCGAACAGGCCGGTGCCGGTATGCGCCCAATGGGCGACGTCGGCCTGGGCGAAGCCGGACTCGAGTGCGCCCGAGAGGATGCCGTTCACATTGGCGACCGAGCCGTTGGAGGCCTGCGCCGTCAGCACCAGGCGCGGCGGGGCCGAGATCGCGTTCGCGATGATGCCGCCGATCGGATAGTAGGTGCCGGCGGTGCCGCCGGTGCCGATGCGGAAGAAGGCCGGGGCCTGGGCAAAGACATCGCGGCCGGCGAACGCAGTCGCCGCGGCGGCAGCGGCCGTCAGGGCGAATTCACGTCGGGTGAAGCGCATTGTTCTCTCCTGGGAAGGATTTCGACTGGCGTCAGTTTGGGCCGCCGGGATACTCGATTTCAAGCGGCGGAAGCGAGGATTATTTCAACCCGCATTTCCCAGATGAACCATTGAACTGGGCGGCGTCGAATCCATTTGAGCCATAGGACGCAACGTCTTGTCTCATTGGACCGGGGTCGCAGATGGAGCATCTGGCGGGTGAAGCCCA